>CAVAHH010000117.1:0-6195 GCA_963588395.1 bacterium | reverse complement strand
CGCGCCGGCGGTTCCGGCAAAGGCAGCACCCAAGGTAAAGGCCATTACCTTATACTTTGTAGTATTGATACCCATGGTGTCTGCTGCGATTTCGTTTTCACGAATTGCCAGGCAGCAACGGCCATAGGAAGAGTTTTTAAAGTTCTTGATAAAGAAGATAATCGCTATCATAATCCAGAAGGTATAAGCGAAATTGGTCATACGGGGAATACCCATAAGGCCGGAAGCACCGCCTACATAGTCGATGTTGAGAATGCAGATACGGATGATTTCGCCAAGACCTAAGGTTGCAATTGCCAGGTAGTCACCATCAAGACGCAACGTAGGCAGGCCGATCAAAAAGCCCAGCACGCCGGCACAAACAGTGGCCACAATCAGGCCCACCTCAAAGGGGAAGCCCAGCTTTACAGTCATGATAGCGCTTGTATAAGCACCTACTGCCATAAAGCCTGCATGGCCGATGGAAAACTGTCCAGTATAACCATTAATCAGGTTGAGGCTGACAGCCAGAATGATGTTGATGCAAATGAGGATAATATTCAGCTCCCAGAAGGGACCGATGATTTCGCCAAAGAGCAGCCCTTGCACGATACCAAAAACGACGAGGCTGGCTACGATAGCCTTTAAGTCAAATTTTCTAATCGGATTCATACCATACACCTCAGACTTTCTCACGAACCTTCTTGCCTAATAAGCCAGAGGGTTTATAAAGCAGAATCAAAATCAAAATACCGAAGGCAGCAGCATCACGGAAGGTGGAAGAAATAAAGCCGCTGACCATCGCTTCGACAACGCCCAGAATGATACCGCCGATCATTGCGCCCGGAATAATACCGATACCGCCAAGAACCGCGGCAACGAATGCCTTCAGGCCGGGCATCATGCCCATGAGCGGGTCAATAGAGTTATAGTAAACACCAACCAGCACGCCGCCTGCTGCTGCCAGGGCACTACCCAGAGCAAAGGTGGTGGAAATTACGCGGTCAATATTGATGCCCATCAGCTTAGCAGCATCAGCATCAAAAGAAACAGCACGCATTGCCTTGCCGGCTTTGGTTCTGTTGACGATGTAAGTTAAGATAGCCATCAAAATAATGGCGCTGAGCAAAATAACCAGCTGCTGGCTGTTGGCAACCAACGGACCCCAGTGGTAAACAGTAGCATTAAATACTGCCGGGAAGGTACGAGGCTGCGGAGATACCAGCAAAATCATACCATATTCCAGGAAGAAGGATACGCCGATCGCGGTAATCAAAATCGCAATACGCGGTGCGTTACGCATGGGACGATAGGCAACACGCTCGATGATAATACCTGCGATAGCAGCGCAGGCCATAGAAAAGATAATAGCCGGAATAAACGACATTCCTAATTGTGTGGTGGCAAAAAAGCCAAAGTAGGCGCCTAACATGTAGATATCGCCGTGAGCAAAGTTGATCAGCTTAATAATGCCATATATCATGGTATAGCCCAGGGCAATCAATGCGTAGATACTGCCAAGAGATACACCATTTATCAGCTGCTGAAAGAACTGATGGATAAAGGTCTCCATAATTTACCTCCCTAGAGATTTCAAAAATTTGCGTAAGCGGGACATGCCTACTTAAAAGACGAGGCTGTTGCTATGCAAAACAACAGCCTCGTTGATTTAGTCAAATGAACTACTAGTGTAAACTATCAGGGATTAACTTTTGTTTTGAAGGTTTGAACGCCATCTTTATGCTCGATAATTACAGCGCTCTTAATCGGGTTATGCTGTTCGTTGAAGGTAACCTCGCCGGATACACCCTTGAAGCCTTTGATCTTAGCCATTGCTTCGGCGATCTTTGCAGGATCAGCGCTACCGGCATCTTCAATTGCTTTAGCAACCAACAGGGCAGAATCATAAGCCAATGCTGCGAATACGTCCGGGTTGGTGTTGTAAGCTTTTTTGTATTCAGCAACGAATTCCTTGTTCAGATCAGAGGTATCGTCCGGGGAATACAGGCTGGAGAAGAAGGTGTTTTCCAGAGCAGCCTTGCCAGCGATTTCAGGGAGCTTAGCGCTATCCCAGCCGTCGCCGCCAGCCATCGGAACGGTGATGCCCATCTCACGTGCTTGTTTAACAATCAGACCAACCTCCTGGTAGTAACCAGGGATGTAAATGAAGTCAGGATTTGCAGCTTTGATTTTGGTAAGGGTGGACTTGAAGTCGGTATCCTTTTGCAGATATGCTTCTTCAATTACAACCTCGCCGCCATTTTTAACAAAGTTCTCTTTGAAGAACTGTGCCAGGCCTTTAGCATAATCACTGGTATTATCAATGTAGATAGCAGCCTTCTTAACCTTCAGGTCATTAGAAGCAAAGCTTGCCATTACGGTACCTTGGAACGGATCAATGAAGCAGGTACGGAAGCTGTAGGGCTTTACCTTTTTGCTGGAAGGATCAACAGTTACGTCCGGGTTAGTACCCATCGGAGTAATGTCGGCAACCTTAGCGCCGTTGTTGATGGCGCCGGAAGCAATTACAGCAGAAGATTGGTTAGGACCAATAACTGCTACAACCTTATCCTGGGAAATCAGCTTTTGCATACCGTTAGTAGCTTCAGAAGCTTCGGATTTGGTATCAGCAACAACCAAGGTCAGTTTTTTGCCACCCAGCACGCCTTTTTCATTGATTTTCTTCAGTGCCAGATCAATACCATTCTTACTGGAAATACCAAAGGAAGCACTGCCGCCAGTCATCTCCAACAAGCCGCCAACCTTAATAGCATCTCCGTCAGCTCCTTTAGAACCGCCGCCACCGCAGCCGGTCAGTGCGCCCATAAACACTGCGCCTGCTGCTAACACAGATAGCAATTTTGTCACTCTTTTCATGGTTTATTCCCCCTCAGAAATAAATTAAATATATTTTATATAGGGCACGTGATTTCCGCGCCCGGTATAACTAAATAGCCCATGGAATGAATTTCGTTAGTCTCACTGATATTTACTTGTTTAGTTTTATTTATGCCTTATGTTAATTAAAGGCTAATTTTTTCTTTAAGAGTAGGTACGCCACCCTCCAGGCTGATGATCAAAGCCGGCATAACCGGGTTGTGGTCAGCATCAAAGGTGAGCTTGCCGCTGGCAATCGGCAGATCCTTGGTTTCGGCAATAGCCTTAGCCAGCTTGGTACCATCGGTAGTGCCAGCGCGTTTCAAAGCGTCAATCAGAACTAAGCCTGCGTTGTAGCCCTGCATTGCGAAGATGTCAGGATCTTTTTGGTATTTAGATTTGTACAGTTTAATGAAGCTTTGTACAGATTCATCTTTATCTTGTGCGTTGAAGGCACTTACATAGTAGCAATCCTTCAGAGCATCCTTGCCAGCGATTTCAGCAAGCTTCGGGCTTTCCCAGCCATCAGAACCCATCATCGGGCAGGTAATGCCGATTTCGCGAGCTTGTTTGATAATCTTGGAAACTTCTTCATAGTAACCGGGAACATAAATTGCTTCCGGATTAGCAGCCTTAAGCTTGGTTAAAGCAGATTTAAAGTCAACGTCCTTGCTCAGGAAGGCTTCCTTAGCAACAATCTTGCCGCCCTTGCCCTCCAAGGTCTTTTGGAACACCTCTGCCAGGCCTTTGGAATAGTCACTGGAGGAATCGTAGAAAATAGCTACGTTTTTAACCTTCAGGGTTTTGTCAGCAAATACTGCCATTACCTGGCCTTGGAACGGATCGATAAAGCAGGCACGGAACACAAAGTCCTTAACCTTGCCATTTTCTACAGTAATGCTCGGTGCAGTAGCTGCAGGAGCGATATGAGGAATCTTGTTAGCAGTGGTAATAGGAGTTGCAGCATTTACGCAACCGCTGGTTGCAGGACCGACAACAGCAACAACCTTATCCTGAGTTACCAGCTTGGTAACAGAGTTACCGGATTCAGCAGGCTCGGATTTATTATCACTTTCAACAAGAGTAATCTTCTTACCATTTACGCCGCCTTTTTCGTTAACCTCGTCGATAGCCAGTTTAAAACCGGATTCGATGGATTTGCCGTAGTTGGCAACGTTACCAGTTAATTCAAATGCGCCACCAACCTTAATAGTATCACCAGTGTCAGCTGCTTGTTTTTTCTCTCCGCCACAGCCGGTGAGCAGTGAAGCGCACAGCATTGCGGCCATTGCCGCTGTTGCTAATTTTTTCCATTTCTTCATTTTGTTTGTCTCCTCTTTCCCTAAAAATAAACACAGTACCGATAGCGATCCTACGTACAGCCACTATCCCGGTAACTTTATGCTACTCATTATAGCTATAATACTACACTTTTGTCAACGAAATTTTTCATGTTTGTTGTATACATGAGCGATTTTTATCAGAAGTGCTACATTTTTTATGTTTTCGCTTACCATGTCCTTATTTTTAGCACTTATGTTTCTTGTTGCTAGATTTTGTCATATTTGTGTCTTATGTATACAATTCTAGCACGAAAGTGCCGTATAGTGTATAATACAAGGAAGGAGTATGTTTTCTTCAGGCTGCGTTTCATCGGCCTTCCTGATATATATTAGAGAATGAGAGGTTACCCATGAATTTTCTTGCCCTATTTTTTCTGTGCGTGCGCATGTTCCACTTTATTCATGCCCACAAAATCGCTTATCTTTTGCAGCGCTTCAGCAAAATTTTAGATGACCGCCGCGCTAACCCTGGCCGCAAGCAGATAGTTATCATCGATGGCAGCGCGTCTATGTTTATTCTGTACTTTCTGCTGGATATTATCTTTCTACTATATTGCATCTGGCTCATGCTACACGATGCCACCTGGTTCCCAGGCTTCTTGCTGCTTGTCATCGCTGCTCTGGAATCCCTGGCTATCCACGCCCGCATCAGCGGCACCTACAGTGAGGACAGCGAAGGCTTTGTCTACCCACGCACATGGTTGCGCTATTTAAGCTTTGGCGAGAGCATGTTTATCCTGCTGCGGTTGTTTGAGGGTGCATAAAGAGGAAAGCAAAAACACAGGTTTTGCAAACGCAAGACCTGTGTTTTTATATTTCCCTTCTGACATCACTATGAGGCTTAAATTTTAAGTATAACATATTAAATGTAATGTTGTTAATACTTTGTTGTTTTCCGCATACATTTAACCGAAGTTTACATGTATATTTTACACAGCAGATTTTTTGTTGTATAATAAAAGTGAAAGATATTTTTGTACACGAAAGTATCTTTGGATGAATGTTATATGCTGTAAATTTTTCTTATCATAGTTGTATGACATTCATTAGTCATTAATAGTTTCTCAGCAAAACAAATTTGTATATCAGGACAGAGGTATTATATTGCTTGTAGTATGCACAAAAACAAAACTATATACCAAAAGCGTACTATAGTCAGTGACGATGACTTTAGTACGCTTCCAGCGAGGTGCACTACGCACACTTTTGACTTCTTCATTGTAGCACGCCTCTTTCATCTTTTTGCAATGCTATATAGTATTATCTATTATAAAGGAATGATGTGTTTCAATGACAGATAAACTTACTTTAGAAGAACAGATAAAACTTTTCCAACCGCTCCCATACGGTCATGAATATGACGCTATGAATATGCCGGTTATAAAGCGTATATTAGTAGAAGATTTAGAATTAGATTATATTAAACCAACTAATTTCAGCAATCTATCCGGTAAATACAATAACGAAGATAGCTTAGTGCTCATGTTCCAAAATGACAAACGATTAGAAAGATTATGGAACCATCCATTAAAGTATGTTCCCTTGTTAGGTTCCGCCAGAGCTGTCCTTACACCTGATTATAGCATCTATCCATCCATGAATTATGATGCTGTCCGCAACAACATATACCGCAACCGCTATCTTGGCTGCTTGTGGCAAATTTATCGCATAAGAATCATCCCCACCATCCAAATGATCCTGGAATCCCCATTACATCCAATGAGCAAGCTCTAATCAACCACATTAAAAGGAGGTACAACCTACAATGAGGAAAAACGAATACAACTCCTTAGACGAGTTTATCTATGAGTATGCTTCCGGACGCAACTTATATGCCAACCCGGCAAAATATATGGGTATAGAGTTCCGCTACAACAGAAAATATTACCGCATGTGTTGTGAACCCCTTACCGAAGATGAAATGGTAAAATTACCAGACGGCCGTTTAGGCCAATATGATGTTATGTGGATGCGCATCAGTAAGCGTAAGCAATAT
>CAVAHH010000116.1:0-6258 GCA_963588395.1 bacterium | reverse complement strand
GCGCCGTTGGGGCCGATGATGGCAGTAATTTTACCCTCCGGTATAGCCAGCGACAAATCATGGATAATCGTTTTTTTATTTATCGCAATATCTACGTTTCGTACCTGTAAAACAGGCTGCATATCCTTAGCTTCTGCCATCAGATTTCCCTCCTTAACAAAAACAAAAAGAAGGGAGCGCCCAAAAAGGCCATGATGATCCCCACCGGCAGCTCAATCGGTGCAAACACTACGCGGGCAAAGGTATCGCTGAGCGTGACAATAGCAATGCCCAAAAGCGCTGACGCAGGCAGCAGAAATCGGTAATCACTGCCAATCAATAGACGTGCGGCATGCGGCACAACCAGGCCCACAAAGCCCAAAAGTCCCACGACGCTCACAGCACTGGCTGCCAACAGTGCGGCAATAGCCGTCAGAATGATGCGCGTAACCTCCACGTTCACACCCAGGCCACGCGCCATTTCGTCACCTAGCTGCAGGATGTTGAGATAAGCCGCACTTGCCAGCGCTAGCACCAGTCCCAGCACCGCATAGGGCAAAATAATCTGCACATGCGGCCAGCTGCGGGCAGCCAGACCGCCCACCATCCACATCAGGGCGCCATGCACCCTATCGCTGTAAAAAATCATCAGGCCGCTGATGCCCGCGCTCAAAAACGCCGACACCGCCACACCTGCCAAAATTATGCGCACAGGCTTAATGCCGTTCTTCCAGGCCAGGATATAGATACACACAGCCGCCAGCATCGCACCGACAAAGGCCACCGGCGTAATTAAATATTCCATCGTCGGGAACAAAATCATAATCACCACGCCTGCCAGGCCTGCACCAGAGCTGATGCCGATGATATGCGGATCAGCCAGCGGATTGCGCATAATGGCCTGCAAAATCGCTCCCGAAAGCGACAGGTTGATGCCGACCAGCGCACCCACGATCGTGCGCGGCATGCGGATATTCCAGATAATCTGACTACGCGGATCCGTACCGGGGTTGAGCAAAATATCTATAATCTGCTGCATCGTAATAACGCTGGAGCCCTTCGTCAGGCTCAAAAAGCTGCCCAGCACTGCCAAAAACAAAAACAGCAGCAGCACCAACACGCGCCAGCTACCACGCGGCAGGCCAAAATACGCAGTCTCTGCCTGTTTATTTTCCATTACCCAGCACCTCGGGGTATACCTGCTGTGCCATGTATTTTACAGCCTCAGGATAGCGCAGGCCGGGGTTAATCAAAAACAGCTTTTCCGGCAACACATACACCTTACCGGCCTTCACCGCAGGCAGGCTGTTCCAGGCAGGATTGTTTTTGAAATCACTGCGCAGTCGGTTTTCAATCTCCTCGGGTTTACCCATAGAGGTAATGAAGATAATCTCAGGGTTCTGCTCCACCAAGGTTTCCATGCTGTAGGGAGTTTTGTCGCTCTTGCCCTTGAGTGCGGCAGCGGCCACGTTTTCAAAGCCCAGCATGTCGCTGATGCAGCCGGCAATACTGCGTGCGCCCTCTACTGTTACCGAGCTGGCGGTAGCGTGCATAATGACGACGCGCTTTTTCTCCTTAGGTAGCTTGCTGGTGACAGCGGCAATCTGCTTATCCAGCAGCTCGTTTTCAGCCTTGGCCTTGTCCTGCGTACCATATATATCGCCCAAGGTTTTGACTGTTGCCTTGACGTCATCATAGGTGCGAGCGTCAAACTCAATCACAGGGATTTTGTTGGATTCTAAAAGCGGCACAAACTTATCATGCTGGTTTTTACCTGCAAGCACCAGATCAGGCTTCAAACCGACAAGCGCTTCCATATTAATGTTATAAACCATGCCTACCTCGGGCACGGACTTCATTGATTCAGGAATACTGCCGACCTTGGAGGCGGCGCGTCCCACAACCTTACCGCCAACAGCCTCGATCATGCTCAGATACGAGGGACTCAGGCTCACAACCCTTTCGGGCTTTTTAGTAAGCGTAACCTGTCTGCCGGCTACGTCCTGCAGCTGCAGATACGCCTTATCAGAGCCGCCCTTTGCGGCATCACCGCCACAGCCGCCGGCTACAAGCGCCGTAACCGCTAATATTGTGCAAATAAATTTTTTTAGCTTCATCTCAATCACCTCATACTCTTTCACTGACCCTTAAGCCAGACTGCCAGCAAAAAAACTTTATAAGAAAAAATCTCATTAACATCGCCCTCATAATAGCACAAAAAAAAACACTAGTCAACGAAAGTTGCAGATATTACGGGTTATTGCTATAATGATTAAGGAATATAAATACACAAAGGAGCCTATAACCATGGAAATTACTGCTATGATTAATCGCATAAACATATTATCAAAAAAGAAAAAAACAAGTGGCCTCACCCCGGCAGAGCTCGCAGAGCAAAAGGAGCTGTACAAGGAATATCTGGCCAACATCCGCAGCCAGCTGAAGGCACAGCTGGATAATATCGAGGTAGTGGACGAGCTGCCCGATAAAAAACAGCTGCACTAATGAGCACCATCCTCTCACCCTCAATGCTGGCCTACGAGGATGACTTTTTGCTCATCATAGATAAGCCTGCAGGTATGCTGGTGCACCCCACCGTGAGCGAGTGCGGTGCGACGCTTTATGATTACGTCAAGGCGTATTACGCAGCCCACGGCATCAGCCTTGGCATCCATCCCGTTTCGCGCCTGGACCGCAACACATCGGGACTAGTCATCTTCGCCAAGGAGCCCGTGGTGCAGTTTTGGCTGAGTCAGCAGCAGGTAACGAAGGAATATCTGGCCCTGGTCTGCGGCCACGTAAGGCAAGAGCAGGACGTCATCGAAGCACCCATTGCCCGCAAGGAGGGCAGCATTATTGAGCGCTGCGTAGACCAAGAGCGCGGCAAATATGCCAAAACAGCCTATCAGCTTCTTGGCTATTTTGGTGCCAACAGCCTGCTCAACGTCCGCCTTTTCACCGGACGCACCCACCAGATACGCGTACACCTGGCGCACATCGGCCATCCGCTGGTAAATGACAACCTGTACGGTACACCAGGTCCGCAGGCACGCCATGCACTGCACGCCTGGCGCTTGGCCTTTACGCATCCTGTGAGTGATAATTTTTTGGAAATTACCCGTTCTTTACCTCAGGATTTGCGGAAAATGCTGTACTAAATAACGATAGCATGATATAATTAGCGTATACTAATGTAAAGACAGAGCGCTTGTACAGCTGCCGCAGGTGCGCGCTGCTGGCGACAAACGCCCTGAATAAGGAGGAATAGACAATGCCCTTAGTTACATCTACCGAAATGTTCAAAAAAGCTTATGAAGGCCACTATGCTGTTGGTGCCTTCAACGTCAACAACATGGAAATCATCCAAGGTATCGTTGCCGCAGCTAAGCAGGAAAAATCCCCGTTGATTCTGCAGGTTAGTGCTGGTGCCCGCAAATACGCCAGCCACATTTACCTGATGAAGCTGGTGGAGGCAGCTGTTGAAGACACCGGCCTGCCCATCTGCCTACATCTGGATCACGGCGAGGATTTTGAGATCTGCAAGGCCTGTGTGGACGGCGGCTTTACCTCCGTTATGATTGACGGCAGCAAGCATCCCTTTGAGGAAAACATCGAAATGACCCGCCGCGTTGTAGAATACGCTCACGAAAGAGGCGTTGTTGTTGAGGCCGAGCTGGGCCGACTGGCAGGCGTTGAAGACGCCATCAAGGTTAACTCCAAGGACGCCACCTACACCGACCCCGATCAGGCTGTAGAATTTGTTGAACGCACAGGCTGCGACAGCCTGGCCATCGCCATCGGCACCAGCCATGGTGCTTACAAATTCAAAGGCAAACCCGAGCTGGATTTTGCCCGCTTGGAAAAAATCACTAACCTGCTGCCCGGTTATCCGCTAGTTCTGCATGGTGCCTCCACCGTCATTCCTGCCTTTGTTGAAGAATGCAACAAATACGGCGGCAAGCTGGACGGCGCACAGGGCGTGCCTGAGGACATGCTGCTGAAGGCCGGCAAGTTTGGCGTGTGCAAGATCAACATCGACACCGACCTGCGCCTGGCTATGACTGCTTCCATCCGTAAGCACTTTGTTGAGGCTCCCGGCGACTTTGACCCGCGTCAATACCTCAAGCCTGCACGCCAGGCCATCCAGGATATGGTTGCCCACAAGATGCGCGACGTGCTCAACAGCAGCAACAGACTGTAAGCCACAATCTCATAGAATTCGTAGCAAAAGAGGACCTGCTTGGCAGGTCCTCTTTTATGTCAAAACGCCTTAAGTGAAGAAAAAACAGTTATGAGGTAACAGAGATATTGCTACATAGCTGCATCGTCAATATTACGCTAGTTATTATTACGGAAAATAGTAAAAATAGGCAATTCCTCGTAATAGAGCTTCAAGCTATCGTTTCCTATATCTTTTACAATTACGGGAAATTGTAAATAGTTGCAGTTTCCCGTAATATCTTGAAGTAGTATTATAAATCAAAGCCAGGAATCAACTCCATCGTCTGCTCCATCCTGGCAGATAGAACAACCCTTTTTCTTTACATAAAACAAAAAGCTGATGCATTCACTCTTTAACAGTGAACACACCAGCTAAATTCCGACATGGTCGGAGCGGCGGGATTCGAACCCACGACCTCTTCCACCCCAAGGAAGCGCTCTACCAAGCTGAGCCACGCCCCGAATCACAAGGAGTATTATACAGGTTTTTTAGGCATTTGTCAACAACTTTTTTTAAATTATTTTTACGCCCTCTGTATCCAGGTCCAAAACGTGATAGCAGGCATGCTCACCATGCGCGGCAAATGCTTCTACCATCGCCTTGGCAATCCTGTCGCAGTCGGCATCAGGCGAGGCGTAGGCCATCACTGTAGAGCCTGCGCCGCTAATGATGGCGTTATAGGCTCCTGCGTCCTTGGCTGCAGCAAACACGTCCGCAAGACCGGGGATGAGGTGCGCACGGTACGGCTGATGCAGCTTGTCCTCCAGCGCCATTCCCAGGTAATCGTAATTACCGCTGAGCAGCGCGCCAACTAAGAGTGATGCACGCGACGTGTTATAGACAGCATCCTTATGCGGAACCGTCTCGGGTATAGCCTGACGCGCCAGCACGGTTGCCAGCTTGCTATCCGGCACTACGGCGATAAACTTTAACTGCTTAGCCGGCAGCAGTCGCAGAGAATGTGCCTTGCCCTGCTCCATATAGCTGATGGTAAAGCCACCATAAAGCGCAGGCGCGACATTATCAGGATGACCCTCGATATCCGTCGCTATGGCCAAAAGCTCATCCATGGAAAAATGGTTGTCACACAAAGCATTAGCAGCATAAATACCTGCGACTATGGCGCTCGAGCTGCTGCCCAAGCCGCGCGACATAGGGATGCGGTTGTGCATCGTCACCTTCAGGCCTATACGCTGGCCGCAGGTTGCCTCGTTCCACACGCGCAGAAAGCTGGCAAAGGCCAGGTTACGGCCAAACGGCTTCAGATAGTCTGCCCCCTCGCCCGTTACCTCCAGCTGAAAGCCCTTGGCGTCGGTGATTTCATAGGTAACCTCGTTGTAGAGAGTGCAGGCAAGGCCCAACGTATCAAAACCAGGTCCGCAGTTGGCGGAGGTTGCGGGAACTTGAATAGATACCTTTTTCATAAGCACTCCGCCCCTTTATGCCAAACGGCTGTCCTCTACGCGGATCACGCAGCTGATTTGCTCAACTACAGGCAGCACACGCAGGATTTGCAGTGCCATCTGCAGATTTGCCTCCGAAACGCTGTGAGTAATAACCACGATCTCTGCCTTGCTCGTCTTAACATCATTGGTCTGCACCACGTTGCGCAGGCTGACATTTTGTGCGCCAAAGGCAGCAGCAATAGCAGCCAGGGCGCCCGGTTTATCAGATACCTGCAGACGGATGTAGGCAGGAGCGGACATCTTATCAGGCGGACACAGCTTCTTTTCTTCAAAGCAGGTGCAGCTGATGCGGCCGGTAGATTGGTGCTGCATATTACGGGCAATATCAATAATATCGCCGCAGACAGAGCTTGCAGTCGGCAGACGGCCGGCACCGAGACCCAGAAACATGGCCTCGCCGATAGCGTCACCATTGACGAACACCGCGTTATACACGCCGTTTACTCCTGCCAGCGGATGCGTCAGCGGAATCATCGTAGGGTTAACACGCAGGCTGACACCGTTTTCAGGATCGTTCTTGGCAATAGCCAAAAGCTTCACTGCATAACCAAGATTTGCCGCATACTTAATATCGCAGGCCTCAATGCTTTC
>CAVAHH010000115.1:0-6296 GCA_963588395.1 bacterium | reverse complement strand
TACATATACACCCTTGTCGTTTTTGATGCCCTGCAGGCGCTGACGCAAAATCTCCTCTACGATCATGGCGTTTTCCTTCAGGTAGGGATCATCCTCCTGCAGGTTCAAAAACAGGGTAACAAACGGCGACTGGCCATTGGTGGTCATCAAGGTATTGATCTGGTATTGGATGGTCTGCACGCCGCCCTTAAGCTCATAGCGCAGACGTTCGTCCGTCAGCCGCTCTAAGGTGTCGGCATCAATATTGCCGCCTGCGGCCTCCAAAATACCCTTTTTGAACTTTTCGTAGCTTTTGCGCAGATACTTGCCCAGGTGGCGGATATCAACCGACTGGCCGCCGTACTGGCTGGAGGCCACGGAGGCGATGATCTGCGTCATAACGGTGCAGGCAACCTGAAAGCTTTTGGGACTTTCAATCATCTTGCCGTTCATAACCGTGCCGTTGTCTAACATATCGCCGATGTTAATCAAACAGCAGTTAAAAATCGGCTGGATAAAGTAATCTGCGTCATGGAAGTGCAAAATGCCCTCCTCGTGTGCCTTGGAAATTTTTTCGGGCAGCATAATGCGCTTGGTAAGATCCTTAGACACCTCGCCGGCGATCAAATCGCGCTGGGTGGCAGCCATAACCGCGTTTTTATTGGAATTTTCCTCCATAACGTCCTTGTTGCTGTTGCGGATTAAGGACAAAATAGAATCATCGGTGGTGTTGGCCTTGCGCACCATGGCACGCTGATAGCGGTAAATGATATACTGCTTGGCCAGCTCAAACTTGCCGGCCTCCATCAGGCTATGCTCCACCATATCCTGAATATCTTCAACCAGGAGGCGCTTGCGGTTGCGGCTTTGCACGGCGACAGCAATATCGTGAATCTTTCCCTCCTCAATTTGAAATTCCGGCTCTACTGCCGCATTAGCCTTTTGGATAGCAACAACGATTTTGTTGCCGTCAAAGTCCACGGTAGTGCCATCGCGCTTAATAACCTTCATCGTCCCCAACATCCTTTCCTAAATTTTTTAGCCTGCTTTTATCACAGCAGTAAATTTTCAGCTATACTTAAAATCTACATATACGTGACACAAGGCTCTGACTATGGTAGTCTAAGCCTTGTACATATTAAGCTCAGCAACGGGCGTACTCACTGCCCTCGTTCTCTGTGTTATTATTCTACTACAATATGTCGTGGCTGTCAAAGACAATTTTCACAACATATAGATTTTCAGGTTAGTAGACGAATATTGTGCTAATGTTGCACTTAACATTATTTTTACTTTTGCCTGCGCCCTGCTTTACATAATAGTCTTGCGGGAGGAAATGTTACGCAGGCAGATAGCAGGAAAATTTTGCCTTCGGGCTTAATTTTAGTGCTGTCACCTTTGTACACGCACACAAAAAATGGTACAATAATAACTATCTTATTGTTTGTATGGGAGCGTGTATTTTCTATGAATAATTCATCTACAGGCAGCGGCATTTTTATGCTCACCCTGTGTGCCTTTATCTGGGGTACTGCCTTTATCGCGCAAAGCGTCGGCGCCGATTACGCCGAACCCCTCACCTTTAATTGTGCCCGCAGCGTGCTGGCAGTTGCCTTTCTGGGCTGCGGCTGTCTATTGTTCGACAAATTCCGCGGCAGGCCCCTGCGCATCCTAGGAAGCGACGACCCCGTCTATTGTGACCGTCTGCTCAAGGGCGGCATCACCTGCGGCGTCTTTTTGTCGGCAGCCATGCTGCTGCAGCAGGTGGGCATCATGTACACCACCGTGGGCAAAAGCGGCTTTATCACGGCTCTATATATTGTGCTGGTGCCGCTTTTAAGCTTTGTTGTCTACCGTCGCTCCGTTTCGCTGCTGCAGGGAATCAGCGTCGGTATCGCCGCCGTCGGCATGTACTTTATCTGCATCAATGAGTCCTTTAGCATCAACAAGGGCGATATGTACACCCTCGCCTGTGCCCTTTGCTTTGCCGCACAAATCATCTGCGTCGAAAACATCATCAAAAATCTGGACGGTGTGCGTCTTTCGCTCATCCAGTTTGCCACCTGCGCCGTAATCAACGGCATCTTTATGTTCATCTTCGAGTCTCCGTCCCTGACGAGCATCATCGCCGGCTGGGCACCCATCGCCTACGCAGGCATTATGTCCAGCGGCGTGGCCTATACGCTGCAGATCATCGGTCAAAAGCATGTCAGCTCGGTGCTGGCCTGCATGCTGATGAGCCTGGAATCAGCCTTCGCTCTGCTCAGCGGCTGGCTGCTTTTGGGACAGGCTATGACGCTGCGCGAAATTTTTGGCTGCTGCCTGGTCTTTGCCGCCATCATGCTAGCGCAGCTGCCACCCGAGCTGCTGGGTCTAAAAAGCAGGAGCTAAGAGCACCACTCACTCCTTTAGCCACTCAGCCAAAAGCGGTGCTGCCAGGCGCCCCATGGCCTCATAGGTGGCAGCCTTGGGATGCAGGCCGTCTACATATGCCTGGCGACGTGTAGATGCGTCCAGGCCGATAGCAGGCTGCAAATCGAGCAGCAGCACCTTACCTGCGCACACGTGTTCAATTTCCTGTCGCAGGTTGAGCAGCTGCCTGTTCAGTGCCTGCTCCGTGCTGATAAAGGGCAGCACTATGCACAGGCGGTACTGCTTTTCGGCGCACCACGCCAAAAGGCGCAGGTAATCGCTGCTGATGGCCTCCAGCCTGCGTCCCTGCAAAACGTCGTTGGCACCGCCCAAAAAGAGCACGTGCTGCACATATTCCGGCAATGCATATTGGCGCAGTCGGTAAATGATATCATCACAACAGTCACCACATTCGCCAAAGTTCAGCATCTTTATCTGCGTCAGAGCTTCCACCTGCGCCGTCCAGGAATATTTGGGACCGAACGGAAAGCCCTGCACTAAAGAATCACCATAGCAGGCAATGTATTGCATCTAACCATCCCCCTTATTAAAGATTGACAAACAGCAAATTATTTTTTATAATGGTAAAAGAGAGATTCCTGATAGTCGCGTGTCAGTCCTCTCCAAATGTTATGTTCTTTGAGAAAGGCTGCTTACGACGATTAGGCGGTCTTTTTTATTGCCATATTACTTGCGTAATTTGATAACGGCAACGATAACAGTGAGCGTAAGCACGGCAAGATTGCCGAACTGAAGCATTAAAGACAACGCCTCATATACTGTCACGTTATCACCCCCTTGACGGGGAAGACTGGCCTAACAGGAACCTCTGCCTTTCTATTATAATATATTGTTCGAAAAATGACAAGACGTTTACATTAAGGAGATGATTTTGTGGATCATTTTGCAATTCACGCACCCACACAGGTAATTTTTGGTAAGGAAACCGAGTCTCAGGCAGGCAAATGGTGCAAATATTATGGTGCACACAAGGTGCTGGTGCATTTTGGCGGCCACAGCGCGAAAAAGAGCGGCCTTTTGGACCGCGTCTGCGCCAGCCTGAAGGAGGCAGGCCTGGAATACGTCCTGCTGGGCGGCGTCGTTCCCAATCCGCGCCTTGCTATGGTGCGCCAGGGCATAGAGCTTTGCCGTGAGCAGAGCGTAGATTTTATCCTGGCAGTTGGCGGCGGCAGCGTTATCGACAGCGCCAAGGGCATTGGCTACGGCCTGGCTAACCCCGGCGACGTGTGGGACTATTATGCCAAAAAGCGCGAGGTCACAGCCTGCGTTCCCCTGGGCGCCGTGCTGACGATTGCCGCAGCAGGCAGCGAAATGAGTAACTGCAGCGTCATCACCAACGAAGACGGCATGCTCAAGCGCGGCCTTTCGACCGATTACGGCTATTGCAAATTCGCCATTATGAATCCCGAGCTGACCTATTCGCTGCCGGCCTACCAGACGGCCAGCGGCTGCACCGATATCATCCTGCACACGCTGGAGCGCTACTTTACCGCGCCCGAGGTGCATCAGCTGCAAATTATTGACGGCATCGCTGAAACACTGCTGCGCACCGTTATGCGCAACGCCTCCATCGCCCTCAGTAATCCTGAAAACTACGACGCCCGTGCCGAAATCATGTGGTGCGGCACGCTGTCGCACAACGAAACCACAGGTGACCGCACCTTTGGTGACTGGTCATGCCACCAGCTGGAGCACGAGCTCAGCAGCATGTTCGGCGTGGCCCACGGCGCAGGCCTGGCAGCAGTGTGGGGCAGCTGGGCGCGCTATGTATACGAAGCCTATCCGCACCGCTTTGCGCAGCTGGCAACCAACGTCTTTAACATTCCCTACAACTATAATAATATTTCTGCCACCGCCCGCGCAGGCATCGCCGCTATGGAAAGCTTCTTCCACCACATCGGCATGCCCACCAGCATCAACGAGCTCATCGGCAGGGACCTGACCGAGGAGGAGGTTAAGGAGCTGGCCTACAAGTGCAGCTTTATGAACACCCGCACCATCGGCCAGTTTAAGGTGCTCACCCTCAGCGATATGGAAAATATCTACAGGGCCGCCAACTAAATACTACAAAAAAAATATAAGCTACCGCCTGCATGTGATCTGCTGCTTCTAAAATAAAAGCCTGAATATCCACAGTGCGGTAGCTTTTTTGCGCAAAACAAAAACCCTGCAGCCTTACGGCTACAGGGCGCTTTGCTTTGGGAAGTACAATATTACATTGCTGCTTCTTCAACAGGATATACACTGATTTGGCGTTTGTCGCGGCCCTTGCGCTCAAATTTAACGCGGCCTTCAACCTTAGCATAAATAGTGTAGTCCTTGCCCATGCCAACATTGTTGCCCGGGTGGAATTTGGTGCCACGTTGACGGACGATGATGCTGCCGGCGGTTACCAGCTGGGTGTCATGAGCCTTGGTGCCCAAACGTTGTGCGTTAGAGTCACGGCCGTTGTGGGAGCTACCAGTACCTTTTTTATGTGCATGTAATTGCAGAATAATTTCAAACATTACTTTCACCTCCTATGTTCCTTGATACGAACATATTGCGGACACTGACGCGCTATAGAATCCACACCGTAAAGCATGGTCTGCAATATAGCCTCGGTCAGGTCGTTGGGAGCACTGTTCAATGCTACCTCTAAAATCCCGTCCTCCTGATTTACGACATAGGACGGCTTGAGCTTCAAATGTCTCTCCAAGCCAAGCAAGGGTGCCTGCGTCAGAGCAGAAACAGCGCTACAGATAATATCCTCGCCTGCTTTTGCGTAATCTGCATGACCACTGACCTTGTAGCCGGTAATCATACCCTGCTTATCCCTGAACAAATCAACTGATATCATTGCTATTAAGCTTCGATAGCGGTGATTTCAACAGTGGTGAACGGCTGACGATGACCTTGACGCTTACGGTAGTTGGATTTTGCTTTGTATTTGAAAACGAGGATCTTGTCTGCTTTGCCGTGTTCAACAACCTTAGCAGTAACCTTTGCGCCTTCAACAACAGGCTTGCCAATCTTAACGTCAGCATCGTTTACAACGGTCAGAACTTCTTCAAAAACAACCTCAGCGCCAACCTCTGCGTTCAGCTTTTCAACTTGCAGGGTTTCGCCTTCGCTTACGCGGTATTGCTTGCCGCCGGTTTTGATAATTGCGTACATGTATTGCACCTCCCTTAATGATAGACTCGCCAAATACGGTACCCCAAAGCCTTGGGGATTTTCAGAACCTCTCTGCGCGGTTGGGGCGGACTAAATCAGTCCATACTGGAATATTTTACCTTACTCACATCTATTTGTCAACACCGCTGTTATCTAAAATCATAAAACTTTCGCAGTGCAGCGACGCATCCGCCTCTATTTTCAGCGTGCAGGCCAGCTCACGCTCCCAGGCACGCAAATCCTTGGCCGCCAGCCAGTCGGCCAGCCAGGGGTTGGCCACCACCAGCAGGCTTTTGGAGCTGCCGCGGCTTTTTAAAAGCGTGCGCAAACGGCGTTTGATTTCCAGCGCCAGCGTTTCCCTACTTTGCACCCTGCCGCTGCCGCTGCACACCGGGCAGGGAGTATAAAGCACGCCTGCCAGGTTCTGCCGCGACTTTTTGCGCGTAATCTCCACCAGGTTCAGCACCGTGATATCCTGCACCTTGGGGTGCATCTTGTCGCCTGCCAGGGCCTGCTGCAGCGTGCGCAAAATCTCCTTTTTGTGATTGTCCGTATGCATATCGATAAAATCCACCACGATGATGCCGCCGATGTCACGCAGGCGCAGCTGCCGTGCGATTTCCACCGCCGCCTCGCGGTTAATCTGCATAATGGTTTCCTCCAGGCTTTCACGGCCGCTGAACTTGCCGCTGTTGACGTCAATCACCGTCATCGCCTCGGTGTAGTCA
>CAVAHH010000114.1:0-6334 GCA_963588395.1 bacterium | reverse complement strand
CTTCTTTACAATCTGCCATAAAATGCGATAAAATATACTCATGTAAAAAATGAAGGGGTGCTTTTATGGCAAAATCGTATCTAATTTCCGAAGAGGCCTATAAGTTTTATGGCAAGCTGCCACTGGCTACGGCGATTCCGCTAGGTTTGCAGCATGTATTGGCAATGTTCGTAGGTAACCTGACACCTATGCTGATTATTGGCGGTGCCTGTGGTATTATGGGCGGCGCCGGCTTTGAACAGCTGCAGGTGAGCCTCATCCAGAACGCTATGATTATAGCAGGTTTGGTAACGCTGCTGCAGCTTTACGCTGTTGGTCCCTGCGGCGGCAAGGTACCTATCATAATGGGTACAAGCTCTGGCTTTATCGGAGTGTTTGCCGGCATTGTAGCAACACTTGGCAGTGGTGTTGTAGCCTATGGTGCTATCATGGGTGCGTCCATCATCGGCGGTATTTTTGAAGCTCTTTTAGGCTTTGTGCTTAAATATATCCGTCGTTTTTTTCCGCCTGTGGTATGTGGCACGGTCGTTTTGTCCATTGGCCTGTCGTTGATATCTGTAGGTGTAAATTCCTTTGGTGGCGGTTTCAAGACTAAGGATTTTGGTTCGTTAGAAAATTTAGGACTAGGTCTTTTCGTGCTTTGTGTGATTTTGTTCTTTAAGCATGGGACCAAGGGATTTTTCAGCTCGTCCTCTATTTTGTTAGGTATTATGGCAGGCTATGTGGCTGCCTTTGTTATGAGCTTTGTGCTGCCGACCACCGGCGTTACGCCTGAGGGTGTGGAATTCACCAAGTCCTGGGTTATTCATTGGGAAAAGGTGGCTGCTGCTCCTTGGTTTGCTGTGCCGCAGCTTTTGCCTGTGGATATTGTTTTTGATCTGCGGGCGATTTTGCCTGTATTGATCATGTTCATCGTTACAGCAGTTGAAACTGTTGGTGATATTTCGGCCGTTGTTGAAAGCGGTCTGGAGCGTGAAGCTACAGATAAGGAGCTTTCGGGTGGCGTTATCTGCGATGGCTTGGGCTCCAGCCTTGCTGCAGTTTTTGGCGTGCTGCCTAACACTTCCTTTTCGCAGAACGTCGGCCTTGTAGCTATGACCAAGATCGTCAACCGCTTTGCTTTGGCAACAGGTGCGGTTTTCCTCATTCTCTGCGGCCTCATTCCCAAGCTGGGCGCGTTGGTTTCTATCATGCCGCAGTCTATCCTTGGTGGCGCGGCTGTTATGATGTTTTCTTCTATCGTTGTCAGCGGTATCCAGCTGGTGACTAAAGAGCCACTCAATGCACGTAGCCTGACCGTTATTTCGGTTGCCTTGGGCGTTGGCTACGGTATGGGCGCAACCCCTGGCATTTTGGCACATTGTCCTGAAGCCATGCGCATGATGTTTGGTGAATCCGGCATTGTGCCTGCAGCCTTCGTGGCCATCATTCTCAATGTCATTTTGGAAAACAAGGAAGCCCGCTACTAATCAGGTCATCCTTGGTATCAATATCAAAAAGCTCTTTCTTATCCTGAACCGGGACTTGCGTTACCAGTTCAGGATATTTTTTTGCTAAATATGAACCACCCCTATCTGCCGGTAGTTTTTGCAGTTCGTCTGCCAGCATAGCAGGGAAGATGATAGGATTACCGGGCGTGTTGCCGAAGGCAAGGCGGTGGATACGCTGCGGTGCGCACTCAAAGCTTTGACATAGGCATACAAGACTTGTCTGCGTCAGTAGCGGTTGGTCACTGACGGCAAAGAGCAGACCTTTTACCTTTGGCTGCTTTTGCAGTGCGTAAGCTGTCCCCAGACGCACCGTATCGCTCAAAAGCGGCAAATTGTGCAGTACGAATTCTATATGTTGCCGGCGTGCTAAATCGGCAATTTGCTGATGACGGGTGATGACGGCACGTGTATCAAACAAGTAACAGGTAATATCTAAAATGTGCTGTACCATAGGTGCATTGCCAATAGTAGCTAATAGCTTGTTGCCACCGTAACGGTGACCGATACCGGAAGCCAAAATGATGCAGGCGATGTTAGCAAATTTTTCATTCATGCTTTATACCTCGAAGAAACATAGTTAACTCTAAATCATATTATAAATGTAAAGATTACTTCCTACAAGCGCAGGTGTTAACGTTCGCGTTGACTTTTATATATAATTTTTAACGTATTGCCAAAGAATGGGTGACTAGTACATAAAGATAAGGTATAATAGTTTTGTAAAGATAGAGGTGCGCTAGCATCAAAGGTATTGCAAGAGGGAGCGTTTAAAATATGAAAACAATAATTGAAATATTTATTTTTGCACAGTCTATATCCTGGTTCTTCAGAATTGATTACAAACATATTACAACACTGGACGTTATATTGTTAGCGATGTGTGCATTGACTATTGCTGTGATTGCTGCCGACGTATGGAAAAATAGAAGCAAATGGTGTACCAAGGAGAATTAAAAATGTGATGCACGGCTTGTAAAAAGCGTAGCATTTTTTACATCCTTACATGGAAAGGAATATATATAAATTTCCTCGTTGACAAACGCTTGCAAGGGTAATATAATTTTACTCAATAGCAAACCATTAAGATAGAGGCGCGGAAAGCATGAGTAGGCTGTGGAGCGGGAGCTGTGAAGCAGCGCAAAAGGGCTAACGCCGAAGTGCAATGGCAGCCGTGTCATTGTGCTGGGTCGTCAGTGAAAGCTGCCGGACTGTCGCTGCATCGCCAGCGGAGGGCTATCTCAGCTATGGTGTGAATATTTTGCATGCTGACCGTTGAGATATGTTCCATAGTATCTCAACGGTTTTTGTATATAAGGAGTGAATGACATGGTTCGTGTTTTGGTTAACGGAGCCTTGGGCCGTATGGGCAGCGAGGTTTGTAAAAAGGTATACAGCGAGCAGGACCTGGAGCTGGTTGCCGCTGTTGATATTAAAGAGGGAGTTGTCCATTTGGGTGATGGTATAAAGGTTACTACCGATATCGTAGCAGCAGTACAGTCTGCCAAGCCGGACGTTGTTGTGGACTTTACCCGTCCTGACGTTGTTATGGGCACCTTGCGCAAAATTCTGCCGCTTGGTGTGCATGCAGTTGTTGGTACCACAGGCTTTAGTGATGCCGACCTGAAAGAGGTGGACGAGCTGGCACGTGCTAACAACACCAGCCTTTTAATTGCTCCTAACTTTGCATTGGGTGCGGTAGTGATGATGAAGCTGGCGTGCGAGGCTGCCAAATACTTCCCGCATGTAGAAATTATCGAAAAGCATCACGATAATAAGCTGGATGCTCCCAGCGGTACTGCTATTATCACCGCGCAAAAGATTGCTGAGGTGCGTAAGGCTATGCAGCAGGGAAATCCTAACGAGAAGGAAACTATGGCCGGTGCACGTGGCGCTGATTATGAAGGCATGAAGATTCACAGCGTGCGTCTGCCTGGTTATGTTGCTTCGCAGGAGGTTATTTTTGGCGGTCAGGGTGAAACGCTCAAAATCAGCACTGACCCTGTAAGCCGTGAATGCTATATGCCTGGTGTGGCATTGGGGTGCCGCAAGATTGTTGATAAACTCGGTTTGGTTTATGGCCTTGATAAATTACTTTGATAAAATTAGGGGGAGATGTTGATGAAAAAATATAATGTAGCGATTTTGGGTGCTACAGGTGCTGTTGGTACCGAATTTTTAAAGCTGATTGAAGAAAGAAATTTTCCGTTCGCTGAGCTGAAGTTGCTGGCTTCTAAACGTAGCGCAGGTAAGCAAATAGAATTTATGGGCAAAACCTATACTGTAGAGGAGGCAACCAAGGATTCCTTTGAGGGTATTGATATCGCGCTGTTTGCCGGTGGCAGTATTTCCAAGGAGTTTGCTCCCTATGCTGTTAAGGCAGGAGCTGTAGTTATTGACAATTCCAGCACCTTCCGTATGGACCCCGAGGTACCATTGGTTGTGCCCGAGGTTAACCCCGAGGATATTTTAAAGCACAAGGGTATTATTGCTAACCCCAACTGCTCCACCATCATTATGGTGATGGCCTTAAAGCCGTTGTATGACCTGGCACGCATCAAACGCATTGTTGTATCCACCTACCAGGCTGTTTCCGGCGCAGGCAAGGAAGGCATTGATGAACTTACCAACCAAACTAAGGCTTACAGCGAGGGCAAGGAGATGGAAGCGCATATTCTGCCGTCTGCCAGCCTGCCTAAGCATTATCCGATTGCCTTTAACCTCATTCCTCAGATTGATGTTTTCTTAGATAACCTCTATACCAAAGAGGAAATGAAGATGGTTAATGAAACCAAAAAGATTCTGCATGATGATGACCTGCGTATTACCGCGACCACGGTACGCGTTCCTGTTTACCGCAGCCACAGCGAGTCTGTGAACATCGAATTTGAGCATGACCTGGAGCTTGCCGATATGGCTTCTGCTATTAATTCGTTCCCGGGAGTACAGATGATGGATGACCCGGCAAACCAGGTTTATCCTATGCCTTTATACACCTCCGAGAAATACGACTGCTATGTTGGCCGTCTGCGCCGTGATGAGTCTAACGCCAACACCTTTAACCTGTGGGTAGTAGGCGACCAGATCCGCAAGGGTGCTGCGCTCAATACATTGCAGATTGCAGAGGTTATGATTAAAAACGGCTGGCTGAACAAATAATAAGGAGAATTTATTCATGAAGATTATTGTACAAAAGTTTGGTGGTACTTCCGTTGCAACGGAGGAGGCACGTATTGCCGTAAAAAATAAGGTGCAGCAGGCCATCCGCAACGGTTATTCTCCTGTTGTAGTAGTTTCAGCTATGGGTCGTAAGGGCGCACCCTATGCTACTGATACGCTCATTGGTACGCTGAAGGATGTAAACCTGTCGGTGAATGTGCGTGAAATGGATATGATGATGTGCTGTGGCGAGATTATTTCCTCCTGCGTCATGGCGGCAACGTTGCAAAAGTATGGCACAAACGCTATGGCTCTCACTGGTGGACAGGCAGGTATTATCACTGATTCTCAATTTGGTGCTGCCCGCATCAAAAATATCAATATCTCTAACCTCGTCCGTCTTTTGGAATCGGGCATTATCCCTGTGGTTTGCGGCTTCCAGGGTATGACCGAAAATAACTACAAGTTTACTACGCTTGGCCGTGGTGGTAGCGATACCTCCGCCGCAGCTCTCGGTGCTGCCCTGAAGGCCGATTTTGTTGAGATATACACGGACGTAGAGGGCATTATGACTGCTGATCCACGTATTGTTAAGGATGCCAATATTCTGGAGCAGGTTTCCTATGCCGAGGTTTGTCAGATGGCGCACAATGGTGCTAAGGTAATTCATCCGCGGGCTGTAGAAATTGCCATGGGTAGCAATATTCCCATGTACGTAAAATCTACCTTTAGTGATGCACCCGGCACTCTCATTACTAACGAGCGCGGTGGCAGGACCGGCGGCAGCGAAATCGCTATCAACGAATCCTGCGCCAGCGGTGTTGCTAACCTTAGCGATCTTGCTCAGTTCCGCATTGAGCTCAACCCACAGGACATTGCCGCAGGCCGCAATCTGTTTGAGGACCTGGCGGATGCAGGCATCAGCGTCGGCTGCCTCAACCTTTCCGAAAAGGAGGCTATGTTCGCAGTTTTCTCGCCTGATGTGCAGCATACCTGCAAGGTGCTGGAGGAGACCGGCTTTAAGTACGTACTTAATGAAGGCTGTGGCAAGGTTTCAGTTGTCGGCAGTGCTATGCGCGGCGTGCCTGGCGTTATGGCTACCTTCGTAGCAGCGTTGGCCGGACGCAATATAGCGATTTTACAAACTGTGGACAGCGATACTACTATTTCCGCTATTGTTAAGGAAGAGCATTTGGTGGAGGCTGTGCAGGCTTTGCACGAGGCCTTTAAGCTCTGAAACTAATATATCAAATACAAGAGGTGTACTTACAATGAAGAAACCCTATTTTGGCAGATTGTTGACCGCCATGGTTACTCCGTTTACGGCAGATGGCGGTGTAGATTACGCAGCAGGTGCAGATTTTGCTGAATGGCTGCTGGCAAATGGCAGTGACGGCCTGGTTGTAGAAGGTTCTACCGGCGAAGCTGCCACTATGACCGCTGAAGAGAAATTTAAATTTATGGAAACCATCGTTAAACGTGTTGGCGGCAAGGCTCCTATTGTTGCCGGTGCAGGCACCAACTGCACTGCCAGCACCATCGAGCTGGTACAAAAGATGGAAGCTATCGGTGTGGATGGCGTATTGGTTGTTGGACCGTACTACAATAAACCCACACAGGAAGGCTATTACCAACATTTTGCCGCAGTAGCTAAGGCAACTAAGCTGCCTATTATTGTGTACAATGTT
>CAVAHH010000113.1:0-6372 GCA_963588395.1 bacterium | reverse complement strand
CTGCTAAACTGCTTGAACACGCCGCTCTTTAAAAGCAGTCCGGCAATAATACTGCCACCGATGGTGCTTACTAAAAACGGCGGAATGAAGAACCAAGCTACAGCCTTGCTGCCCAAAAGCAGTGTTGCCATAATCCAGGCTACAAAGCCGCCAACTATGCCTGTGCCGAACACTTCTCCGACCATGGCTGCTGGGATTGCCTTAAAGCGGCTATAGGCCAAGCCTGCGATGGCTGCGCCGATCATGCTGCCGGGGAAAGCCAAAATGGAGCCTGTGCCTAACATGTTGCGCAGACAAGAAATAATAAAGGCTATGGCTACAGCATAATCAGGACCTAGAAGCACTGCCCCCATGACGTTGATAGCATGCTGTACCGGAAAGCAACGGGAAACACCGGCGGGTATATAAACTAAATGTGCGCTTAGGGTGCCGATAGCAACCAAAAGTGCTGCAGATGTCAGTTTGCGTGTCTGCATAAAATCTCCTCCTCAAAATATGGTTGTCTTATACTAACCTCTATTATATCATCTAAATATATGATTTGTGAACATACTTTAAAGGGTTCCGATGATTTTTTGTAGAATATAGTATTAGTAATAAGCATGATAGGAGTGACTTGCATGAATTTATTAGAAGGCGTCAGAGTGATAGATTTTTCTAAATGGCTGCCGGGCCAATATTGCGGTATGCTGCTGGGTGATTACGGCGCAGACGTGGTGAAGGTGGAAGATTTAGCGGGCGACGCGACGCGACGCTTTTGGCCGGCTAAGACCGATGGCATGAGCTTTTGGCACTTAATGCTGAACCGTAATAAGCGGGGTGTAGCGCTTGATATTAAAAAGGAAGGTGGCCGTGAGCTGTTGCTGACAATGTTACGGGAGGCAGACGTGTTTTTAGAGGGCTTCAGACCGGGATATTTGGCACGCTATGGATTGGACTATGAAACAGTGCATAAAATTAATCCCCGCCTTATTTATTGTTCGATTACAGGCTTTGGTCAAAACTGTCACAAGCCTGCACATGATTTAAACGTTATCGGGTTGGCTGGCCTAAGTAGTATGGATGATGTAGGACAGGCCTGCGTATCGGAGGTGCAGGTGAGCGCGGTGGGCAGCGGCCTGAATGCACTGAGTGCGATAAGCATGGCGCTCTTTGCCCGTGAACGCACAGGCGAAGGCCAGCATTTGGATGTTAACTTGTATGCAACAGCACTTTCGATGCAGGTTACAGGAATAAGCGCGCTGTGGGGCTGCGAGGAAACGGAGCAAAAGCCTTTCGGGCGTATTGCGCATTATTATAATATTTACCGTACAGCCGACGGACGATATCTGACAGTAGGCACGATTGAACCCAAGTTTTGGCAACGCTTTTGTGATCTAATAGCCTGCCCAGAGCTGGAAGCACGTCAATATGATTTTGCCCACGAAGAGGAATTGCAGAAGATCGTAGCGCAAAAGCTTGCTGCCAAAACCCAGGCTGAGTGGTTGGATTTGATTGGTGGCGCAGAATTTTGCGTAACGCCTGTATGCAGTCTGGCGGAGGCTTTACAAAGTGAGCTGACGGAGCAGGAAGAAATCCTGCAGGAGGAAGACAGCGATTTGGGTAAGTTACGTTACATCGGTGGTCCTGTAAAGTTTAGTGCTGCTACAAGCACTATCCGCCGTCGTGCGCCCAAGTTAGGTGAGCATACGCTGGATATTTTGCAGGAACTGGGATATAATTATAACCAAATTACAGCACTACATGACGAGGGTGCTATATAAGGCTGTTATGCAGTAGTAACGGGTTGATGGTTGAATAAGGAGGCAAGCATGAACAAGCTATTAAAGCTTTTTATGGCGTTTGTGTTTTCCTGCTGCCTGTTTGTGGGCGTTAATCCTGCAGAAGCGGGCTTGATTAGCAGGGAACAGGAAATTGAGATGGGCAAAAGCACGGCGCAACAGCTGGAGGCGCAGTACGGCGTAGTGCAGGATCCTTATCTGCAGGAGCGTGTTAACCGGATAGGGCAAAGCCTGGCGGCGGTGTGCGGGCGTGATGATATCACATTTTCTTTTAAAGTGCTAAATAACAGCGAGGTTAATGCCCTGGCTTGTCCTGGCGGCTTTGTGTACGTATATAAGGGCTTACTCGATTATATGCCTACAGATATGGAGCTGGCAGGCGTTTTGGGCCATGAGGTGGGGCACGTTGCCAAAAAGCATACGGTTAATGCGATAGAAAAGCAGATGTGGACGTCGCTTATCCTGATTGCCGCTACCCGTGGCCAGGGCTTGGGACTGATTCAGGCGGCACAGCAGGCCTTATTTGCAGGCTATAGCCGCACAGATGAGCGTGGTGCGGATAAGGAAGGCGTAAAAAACAGCATTGCTGCCGGCTATAATCCCTACAGTATGCTGATTACAGTTTGGAAGCTTGATGATTTATCCAAGCAGGGCGGAGGTAGCAATTATGGCCTGTTCAGCAGTCATCCCGAGCCGGAGGAGCGTGTTAAGCGTGTCACCAAGCAGCTCAAGGAATATAATATCCATCCTGATGTAGTAATAACAGATGATGATCATGCTGCCGTTACCGAAGGGAGCTGGACCTTTAATATCAGCCAGAGCATTGGCAACACTAAGGCTAAATACCGTGCCTATATGCTGGCAGGTGGCTTGTGGTGCGTGCGTCAGCGTGGACAGGTTAATCCCAACCACTTCGTAGTTTATGACAATGGCTCTACAGCGGATATTTATTACGATGACATTCAGGTGCTACGTCTGTATACGCAGGATGCAGGTGCCTTTGGTAGTGCCGGTGCGTACGCATCAGCCTGTGCCGATATGCTGCGTACTTGGGCAGGCGTTGCTAATGCCAACGATGCCAAGGCCAAGAACGTAGTAAAAATGGCCAAGAAAAATAAATAAGCTGATACTAAAAATCCCCTGATATGACTTTTGCCATATCAAGGGATTTTTCTTGTTTTCTTGTGTTGTTGTAAAAAGCTTTATTCGTTTACCTTATACCAGAACGGTCTCAAAAAGTGCAGATAACACGTTTCATCGACCTCGGGACCAGGATCACGGCGGCCGATCTGTACGCGCACCTCTTGGTCACCAATCTTCACCAGATAGTCAACGATTTCACCCAGGAAGGCCTTGCGGATGACTACGCCGCGTACACCTTTGGGATCGGTTTCACTGGTGAAGCGGATCTCACTGGGGCGGCTGGCAAGGTTGAAGACCTCCTCGCCCTGCATGCGCTCCGGTACGATGAGCCCTGAGGGCAGTGCGTGCTGCGAGCCTTTGATAAAGGCTTTGCCTTCCTGCCAGGTTACATCAGTGAAGCTAGATACGCCGATGAAGCTGAAAACAAATTTGTTGGCCGGATTGTTATAAACATTCAGCGGCGTATCAATTTGTTGCATAACGCCGAGCTTCATAACCAGGATGCGGTCGCTCAGGGCCATAGCCTCGGATTGGTCATGGGTTACGTAGATGATCGAAAAACCATATTTACGCTGCAGATCCTTAATCTCAAAGCGCATTTCCTCACGCAGGTGAGGGTCAAGGCTGGATAGCGGTTCATCCAGCAGCATAACATCAGGATTGATGGCCAGCGCACGGGCCAAGGCAACACGCTGCTTGCCGCCACCGGAAAGATCTGCCGGGCTGTCGTTAGCAGACTTCAGCAGATTAGTGGCTGTAAGTGCGTCGCGGGTGCGTTGATCGATTTCGCTTTTGGGCAGCTTGCGCAGACGTAGCGGAAAGGCAACGTTTTCATAAACGCTCATGTGTGGCCATACGGCAAAGGCTTGGAACACCATACCGAAGTTACGGTTTTCTGGCGGGGTATAGTGATGCTTTTTAGGGGAAGAAAGCAGACGGTCACCTACCCAGACCTCGCCGTCAGACAAATCCTCGAAGCCTGCTACCATGCGCAGGGTTGTGGTTTTGCCACAGCCGGAAGGACCAAGCATAGAAAAGCATTCACCCTTGCCAATTTCCAGATTAAGGTTATCAACAGCAGTTACATTGCCAAACTGCTTGGTTACATTTACTAAACGGATATAGGACATAAGCTTAACCCTCTACTTTCTTGGTAAAACGATTGATAAGCATCTGGCCGACAACGATCAGGATCAGGGCGATGCCTGCGAGGGCTGTAGACATAACTGTTTCGCCGTCCTCGTTTAAGGTGTAGATGGCTACACCGATAGTTCTGGTGGTCGGAGCATACAGCATAATAGATACGGTCAGCTCGCGCAGTGCCGGCAAAAAGATCAGGAAGAAGGCGCTGATCATACCAGGCTTTACGAGCGGGATAACGATATCCTTGAGAGACTGCCACATGGTAGCACCGCAGGAACGGGAGGCTTCCATTAACGAATCGTGCACCTGCTCTAAGGCAGCGCTGTTAGCCTTAAGCGAGAAGGCCATGTAACGGGCGATGTAGGCAACCAGGATAATCCACACCGTGTTATACAGGTTGATGCCAAACTTGCCGCTCCAGGCGAGGATTACACCAAGGGCGATAACGCTGCCGGGTACGGAGAAGGGCAGCATGCCCAAAAATTCCAGGATACCCTTGCCACGGACCTTCATCTTGACGATTACGTAGGAAATCATTACGCCGGCAAACATGGTGATAACTGCAGCTGCCAGACCAAGCGTGATGCTGTTGAAGATAGCATCCTTGGTAACCTCATATTCAAAGAGAATATATTTGTAGTTATCCAGCGACAGGTTTTCCCAGGTAAAGGGCAGGCCGTAGGTCTGCACACCGCCAACCAGGAAGATAACAGCTGTAGGCAGCAGAATGGTGAAAGCAATATATGCCAGGCAGAAAATCAGCAAAGGATAGCGCAGGCCGCGTAGCTTGAGCTCCATAGGACGGAAGCTTTTGCCACCGATGATTTGGTAATGACCGTTGCTGAGAATTTTTTGCTGTGCCCAGATGATGCAGGCTGCAGAAACTACGAGTACTGTCGCCAAAACGGTGCCGGTACGGATAGATTCAAAGCTGCCGCCACTTTGATGGATTTTTTCGTAAATCAATGTGGGGATGTTATAAATACCCTGCTCAATACCAAGTACGGCAACTGTGCCGAAGTGGGCCATGGAATAGAGCATGATAAGCAAGGCGCCGCTCATGATGGAGGGCATAACCAAAGGAATAGTGATTTTGCGGGTGATGGTAAAAAGTCCTGCACCCGAAATGCGGGCCGATTCCTCCAAGGTGGGGTCCATGCGCTCGAGCGCACCGCAAACCTGAATAAAGACAAAGGGGAAAAGGTACATAACCTCTACCGCGCTGATGCCGTAGTAGGTATAAATATCAAACACAGGACCGGTAAAGCCGAAGGTGTCCATAAAGAACTTGTTGATATAGCCACTGTTAGGTGAAAGCAGCATCTTCCAGGCCAAAGCACCAATGAAAGAAGGTAACATGAAGGGAACCAGAAATAAACTCTTCATAAAGCTCTTGTAGGGCAGGTCAGTACGGGTTACTAGCCAGGCAAAGAAGGTGCCGACGATAGTGCTGCCAATCGTGGTCATGCTGGCGATAATCAGCGAGTTGGTGAGAGCCTGGAAGGTTTCGGGCTCTGTGAGCACCTCGTAAAAGTCGGTGCTGTTAAAGGCGCCGTCAACAAAGAAAGCGTTAAATAAAATCAAAAGTACAGGCCAGGCAACAAAGATGACCAATACGGCGATAGAGATAAAAAGAATCAGCTGAGCTACGCCGAAGCCGGAATCCTTTTTAATGGTGCCACTGCTCATTATTCTTCTACCTCCTTCAATTGCTCTGCATCAAACCAGAGCAGGCTGCGGAAGGTGATATAGCATTCCTCGCCTTCCTTAAGCATCAAATTATTGTTGATGGCGGTATGCGTTTCCAGCTCAGTGCGCAGATGCTCGCCGTCGATGTCAATGCTGTAATCCATGGTGGCACCAAGGAAGTTGGCGCGGTGGATGATGCCCTTTAAACCAGGACCCTCACGGTGGATTTCCACATCAGAGGGACGGAAGCCTGCTACCCAGCTTGCCGCGCTACCCTGCGGTGCTTCCCAGGGAACCTCCTGCTTGCCTGTGCCGACAACGAATTTGCCATTTTCCTCGTGTACAGCAAGGAAGTTAGCAATACCCATGAATTTGAAAATAAACAAATCCGCAGGTTTTTCAAAGATTTCGTAGGGAGTACCGATCTGGCGGATGCGTCCCTCGTTATCCATGATAGCGATGCGGTCGGAAATTGCCAATGCGACCTCCTGATCATGGGTTACGTACATAACAGTGATACCGAACTTGCGTTGCAGAGCCTTAATTTCAAAGCGCATTTCCTCGCGCAGATTAGCATCAAGGTTGCTCAACGGCTCGTCCAAAAGCATTACAGAGG
>CAVAHH010000112.1:0-6375 GCA_963588395.1 bacterium | reverse complement strand
CCGCAAATTGACGATATACGGAAGCAAAGCGTACATAAGCAATTTGGTCAGTTTTTTCCAAATGCTGCATAACAAGCTCGCCAATCTGCGCGCTAGGAACCTCTGATTCTGTTCCCATACGCAGCTCACGCTCAATGCTTTCGGCAATCTCCTGAATTTTTTCGTAGGACACAGGCCGCTTTTCAAAGGCCTTAAGCAGACCGGCCAGCAACTTTTTACCATCAAACAGCTCGCGTCTGCCATCCTTTTTGCTCACTACGAGCGGTGTTTCTTCGTATTTTTCGTAGGTAGTAAAGCGTCTGCCGCACTTTGGGCATTCACGCCTGCGGCGTATAGAACAGCCGTCCTCTACAGCACGGCTGTCAACAACGCGGCTGTCTCTATAGGCACAAAACGGGCACTTCATTCTACTTTACCTCCATTTCAATTAGCGACGCAGCCATGGTGGAATCTCGTTGGTTCTGGGGAACCCTTCATTTTTTATGATGCCACTGCCTGTACGGCCATCGCTGGCATTACCGGGAGCATTTTTTGTAAGAGGAGATTGCTTTTCAAAACCTGTAGCAATAACGGTAACGCGAATCTCGTCATTTATATTTTCATCGATTACGGCACCGAAGATAATCGTAGCATTGGGATCTGCAGCCTCTGTAACAATACCACTTGCCTCGCTGACATCGAACAAAGACAGATCCTTGCCGCCTGTAATATTAATCAATACGCCTCTGGCACCATCTATTGCTGCTTCCAGAAGCGGGCTCTTGATTGCCGCCTCAGCCGCCGCCTTAGCGCCGCCCTCGCCCTTAGCAGTACCTACTCCCATCAAAGCACTGCCTGCATTAGACATTACTGTTTTAACATCCGCAAAGTCAAGATTAATCAGGCCAGGCACAGCAATCAGGTTCGAAATACCCTGCACGCCCTGACGCAGAACATCATCAGCCACGCGGAAGGCTTCCAGCATAGAGGTATGCTTGTCAATGATCTGCAGCAGACGATTATTAGGAATGGTAACCAGCGTATCAACCTTTTCCTTGAGGTTGACAATACCGCTTTCTGCCTGTTTCATACGCTTAGGACCCTCAAAGCTAAAAGGCTTGGTCACAACGCCTACGGTCAAAGCACCAATTTCTTTGGCACAGTCGGCAACGACGTGTGCAGCACCCGTGCCGGTGCCACCACCCATACCAGCTGTAACAAACACCATATCTGCACCCTTAAGTGCCTCTATAATCTGGTCACGCGATTCTTCTGCGGCCTTTTCACCAATTTCAGGGTTTGCACCTGCACCCAGGCCTTTAGTAAGCTTTTCGCCAATCTGGATTTTCTTTTCTGCTTTAGATAGTACCAACGCCTGCTTATCACTGTTGACAGCGATAAATTCCACGCCAACCACGCCGGCATCAATCATACGATTAACTGCATTGTTACCACCACCGCCGACACCAATAACCTTTATATTGGCCAACGGTTCAAATGTAGTTTCTACATCATCAAACATGTCTTGCGTCCCCCTTAGCTTTGGGTATCTTTTTATAAAAATAATTTATCTTTTATTGTTCAACATCTGCATGGTTTTTTCCTGCTAGTCAGAGAAAATTTTCTGTAATCAACTCCTGCTACATTTATTTTCCCATGTATAAACGGCGAATAATGCCAAGATTTTGGAATATGCGCATACCAAAAATCAAAATAGCTACCAAATACAGGTCTATGCCTATAAGATTACCTGCATAGCACAAAAAGGCTGCCAAAATACCGTTAATAAAAAAGCCGGAAATAAAAACCTCGGTATCATAATAGCCTTCGAGCGACGCACGTACACCGCCAAGCACCGCATCCAAGCCGGCCATTACAGCGACAGCCAGCAGACGCGCGTATTCAGGTGGCAGGCTATAAGGACAGTAAACGCCGATGATCAGGCCAACAGCAAGTCCTGCAAGAGCATAACAAATCATTTCTTCGTTTCCTCCTTGCTTTCCACCGTTTTAGCATATTCATAGGTGCGAGGCACCTTCAACGCCTGAATATGCACCTTATCTTCCGTTTTTATTTTTACCTGAATACCCCAAAATTCAAAGGTCTCGACTACGCCGCCACGCAGGCGCAGTGCGCTGACCAAGGTTTTGGGCGCACCGATAGCCTTTATCGTATACGGCGGCGCGCTACGCACATTATTCACCGAAACCGTCGGTCCGGCACAACGAACCTCGCTCATAGCCACGATGCGCTGATCATTTAGCGAAATTGCTTCTGCTCCGGCCGCACGCAACTCATTAAGCACGCGCAGCAAATCCTCGTCGTGGATGATGTAAAGGTTGGGGTTTTCGTTAGCCTTTTTAGCAATATTGCTGTCATCCAGCACAATTTCCACGCCAGTACCTTCTACATCCGTAAGCCCGGCCATAAGCTTCATGCGTTCATCAGCAGGGTCATCTGCGGCACCTGCACGCAGGCTCTCCACCTCGGCCAGAAGCTGTTTATTTTCTGCCTCCATACCCTTCAGCCGCTCAGACAAATCCTCAACTCTGTCCATGCGGACGGACTTTTGGCGCTCGGTTGTCTTATACTGCACCGAAAGCATGAATCCCAGTACCATAAACACAACTGCTATTAAAAGCTTGCCCTTAAAGTCCATTGTAAAAATTTCTTTCATTTTCTCACCCTCGATGTGACAATAGCCGTAGCAGGCAAAGCCGCTACGACTTATTCGTGTTTTCCCAATCCGGCAAAAGCTTTATGTATGGTTTGGCAAAGGTCAAATCAATATATTCTGCCTTAATTGCTTTATCTTTTATTTCTGCAAAAACTGTCATAAATACGGGTGCCTTTTGTTCAAGCTCTTGTATCCTGCCCACAATAATCGGAAAGCTGCCGGTCATGCGCAGCTTCACATTCTGCTTATCATCTACCGCTATTTCACCAATACGTTGCCTTGCTTCAGGTGATAGCTGCTGTAAAAATTTTAGTATAGCTATCACGTTTTTGTTAGCTATCACATCGCCAATATAAATGTTACCGCATTTCTCTCCCACAAGCACTGGGGCCTTAGCATCGGGAATCGTAGTTGTGACGTTAATAACAGTCCCGTTATAATCCAGCTGCAGGTAGCTGTGATAAGAATTGGCAACATATATCGCAGGCTCACGTTCTTCCACAATCACCTGCACAGTTGCCGGGAATCTGTAAGCTACCTCAGTATTTTTAAAGCGTACATCATGCGCTAGTGCTTCACGCAGTCGCGGCAGGCTGGCATTAAAAAGGTTAAGCGGTCCGTTTCCACAGCCGACAAGAGCAACAACATCCTTTTCCTGTATCAGGCTGCTGCCATGTATGCTGACATTGCCAAAGGCTAGGGCAGGACTGTGCAAATAGCGCCAGCCATACACACAGCCAATACCCGTCAGTACTATTAAGCATAACAGACGCAGCAGGTGCCACAATCTCCGGCGTCTGTGTCTGCGCAGACGTTCGCGTATCGTTAATGACGAATCCATGCTGCCCTCCTTGTTATAACTTCGTTAGTAGCTTATTTAGCGCTCAGCAAAATTTTTTCGCACAAATCGGGGAAGCTGATGCCAACAGCAGCTGCAGCCTTAGGCACCAGGCTAGTTGCCGTCATTCCCGGTACAGTGTTAGCCTCGAGCACATAGGCCACGCCATCTGCTCCCAAAATCGTATCCACACGTGCCACGCCAGAAAGACCCAACAGTTTATAGGTAGCAACTGCAATGCCTTGAACATAGGCCGTAGTTTTTTCATCAAGCGGTGCAGGACAATGATAATCTGTAGCACCCTTAGTATATTTAGAATGAAAGTCATATGCTCCAGAATGCGGTGCGATCCAGATTATCGGCAAAGGCTTCGGCTCACCGTCTTCTTCCATGATAGAAATTGTCAGCTCCTTGCCCTGGATGCATTTTTCTGCTAATACGTTGCGGGAATATTTAAATGCCTCCTTCAGCGCAGGCACCACCTCATCCTCTGCCTTAGGAATAACTACGCCGATGCTGGAGCCCTGGGTAGCAGCCTTGATAACTACAGGCAGACCAAATTCAGCAACAATCTTTTTTGCCAAAGCATTCAAATCGCCTGCATCGTGCTTGTTGATAATCAAGCAGGGAGCAGTCGGAATCCCTGCAGACTGCAAATAACGCTTGGTTGCCGACTTATCCATAGAAACTGCGCTTGCGAGCACGCCGCAGCCGGTATAAGGGATACCTGTCGCCTCCAAAATACTCTGCAAGCGGCCGTCCTCGCCGTACTTGCCATGCACTGCGTTAAATACCACCTTAGCATCCATAGCTCGCAGCTCGTTAATCAAGTTAGGAGGATCAAGCTCCAGCTCCTTGGCATTGTAGCCCTTTTCCCGCAAGGCGCTTGCAATAGCGCCGCCTGTTACACGCGAAATTTCGGCCTCCGAAGAAGGTCCTCCCAAAACAACAGCAATTACATCCTGTTTATTCATTTTGCATTACGCTCCAATTCTCTCACTAATTCTTCGCCAATTTTAAATACATCACCGGCGCCGATAGTCATAACCAAATCACCGGGCTGCACCTCACGCTCCAAATATTCCTCAGCTTTAGCCAGCTTGGCGATATATAGCACATCCTGACCTGTTGCCGCTTTGATGCCTTCGGCCAGATGCATGCTGCTAACGCCGGGAATGGGCTCCTCGCTGGCAGCATATATATCAGTCAAAATCAGCTGATCGCAATCCGTAAAGCATTGGCAAAATTCGTCAAACAGCAGCTTGGTGCGGGTATAACGATGCGGCTGAAACACACACAAAAGGCGCTTTGGCTGTGTCTGGCGCGCTGCCTTCAGCGTTACACCGATTTCCGTCGGATGGTGTGCGTAATCATCAACCACCCACACGCCTCCAGCCTTGCCTTTGGTTTCAAAACGACGCTTGGCACCACCAAATTTTTTAAGCGATGCCAAAATGCTTTCCACGCCAATGCCCATTTCACGGGCAGCAGCAAAGGCTCCCATAGAATTAAGCACATTATGTCTACCGGGTACCGCCAGCTCTACGTGCGTCAGATATTCTCCCTTGTAATACAGGTCATAGCTAGTGCCGCTCACGCCATAGGCGATATTTTTCGCAATATAATCCGCACCCTCACCTTCAACGCCATAGGTAATGACAGCGCCTGCTGTTTCGGCTGCCAGACGGCGCACCTTGGGATTGTCAAAGCACAAAATCGCCTTGCCACCCTCTTTAATATTACCCACAAACTGTTTAAAGGACTGGTATATATTTTCTTCTGTACCATAATGGTCCAGATGGTCATCTTCAATGTTAGTTACGACAGCAAGATACGGTTGCAGCTTGAGGAAAGAACCGTCACTTTCATCTGCCTCTGCCACTACGAAGCGGCCGGCGCCATTGCGTGCGTTACCGCCAAGGCTGCTCACCTCGCCACCGATAATTACTGTCGGATCGATGCCGCTTTCTGAGGCAATGCAGGAAATCATCGCACTGGTCGTAGTTTTGCCATGTGCGCCTGCTACTGCTACGCCGTCAGCCGCATTCATAATTGCTGCCAGCACGTCACTACGGTGTAGGACGGGAATATTACGCTTCCTTGCCGCTACCAGCTCAGGATTATCCTGATGGATAGCTGTCGAAATAACAACCGCTTCAGCATCATCCACTTGGCAGGCAGCATGTCCCATGTACACCATAGCACCTTCCTGCGCCAGATGGGCTGACATATGTCCGGCGTTCAAATCTGAGCCGCTCACGTCATAGCCGCGCTTAATCAGAACATAGGCAATAGCGCTCATGCCGGCACCGCCGATACCGATAAAATGTATGTTATGCAAATTCGCCAATTTATTATCTGTCACTCGAGGCCCTCCCTTATTGTTTTACTAAGGCCACAGCCTCGCGAGCTATAACCTCGGCAGCCTGCGGCCTGCCCAGCTCCTTAGCTGCGGCCTGCATCTGCTGCAATTCCTCTTTATGCACCAATAAATGTTCAATGAATTCCAAAACAGCGTCACCTGTCAGGTCCTTATCCAAAATCACCTTGGCCGCACCCACAGCTTCCACCGCGCGGGCGTTGAATTCCTGATGATTTGCCGTTGCGTAGGGATAAGGCACAAGCACTGACGGCACTCCCTTGGCCATCAGCTCAGCCAGACCAATCGCACCGGCGCGGAAAACTGCCAAATCAGCTGCTGCCAGTGCCACAGGCATATTATGCAGATACGGCTTGATGATGATGTTTTCTGCTACACCGCCACGCTTTTTAATTTCGGCCATATATTCTTCGTAATTAACGCCACCTGTGGCGTGTAGCACCTGCACCTCCTGCCGTCCCGAAAGCGCCAGCTCTGCTTCCAGCATTGCTTTATTGATGC
>CAVAHH010000111.1:0-6416 GCA_963588395.1 bacterium | reverse complement strand
CATCAGCGCAGGCGTCATATACGGCGCTATGAAGCCGGCAAAAAGATAAATGCCACCCTGCCACAATAGCAGCACCAACGCCGCTACAGCTATGCCAATGCCATAAATACTGCCAAAGATAATTGATGAAACAAAATCCAGCGTAGCATTGGTATACAGGTAGGTGTTGTTGCCGTTCAGCCTGCTTTCTATTGGTCCCAGTATAGAAAGCGTACCAATACAAAAAAGCAAAATAGCTGTAGAAAGTCCCTCGGCCAGCTTGCTGCCGCCCTTGGCGCTGGCCAGCAGCTTGTGAAAGCGTCCGTCTATATCCAGATACGTGCCAATAACCGTACCAATAGCGATGCTGGCGATAAACAGTACAGGATAAGTAGTTTTGGGCATATTGCTAATGAAGGCATTTGCTCCCAAGCCCAATGTTGCCAATCCCAAGCCATCAAAGAGAGCCGTTTTATAGCGTTCGTTAATCCCCTTGCTGACAAAGCTGCCAATAACAGAGCCTGTCAAAATTGTGCTTACATTAACTATTGTCCCTAACATCCTATTACTTCCCTTCAAAATTCACAAAAATTTACTATTTGTAGCTATCGGCCACTTTACAGATACGACTTTATTTTATACTATTATGGTATCAGATGCAAATTAGTCATAAGGAGGATATATATCATGAAAAAATTACTGCTTCCCCTTGTTTTATCGTTAGCAATAGCTGCTACAGCAGCTGCCGCACCACGCGGCGAGGTACAGCAGGGCGACAAATACGATTTTAAATATCCCGTGTTCACCGAGGAGGCACCCAAGGCCGCCGGCCGTATGAATAACGACATCCAAAAGTATATTGAAAAAACTCGCAAGCTGTTAAAGGACGACGGCATGCAGACAGTCGGCAGCAACTTTTACGTTGTCAGCGAAACTGATGCCTACATCAGTCTGAACCTCATCACCTGGGAATTCAGAAAGTTCGCCGCCCATCCCAGCAGCTATACCCACGGTCTGGTTTATGACAAGGCCACCGGCAAACGCCTGCCGTACACCCACTTTACTAAAAAGCAGCAGGCAGAGCAGCTGAAGCAGGATATTTTAAGCAAAAAGCTTAGCGTATACTGCTCTGATCTGGAAACCACCAGTGAAGCACCCTTCCTCAAGGATTGCGAGCATTTCAATGTAAGTAATGATTACCAAGTTACTGACGATGGCAGCATCTACCTTATCTATCAGCCATATGATCTTGACTGCTACGCCGCAGGTCCCACTTTCGTCAAAATAAAATAACCAACAAAAAAGCTGCACCGCCTTGCCTGATAACAGTACATTATATCAGGCAAACGGCGCAGCTTTTTATTTTTTCTGCAATACACAAATTTCAATTCCCGATGCTGCCATCATATCCTCCGCCAGCTTGTCCGGGTAAGGATTAGCATAAACAATGCGCTTGATACCTGCGTTGATTAAAATCTTGGTGCATACCACGCAGGGTTGATGTGTGCAATAGATAGTGCCGCCATTGACGGACACACCATGATAGGCGGCCTGCACCACGGCGTTCTGCTCAGCATGGATGCCACGGCACAGCTCGTGCATCTTCCCCGATGGTACATGCAACTGCTCACGCAGGCAGCCCACAACATCGCAATGAGGCAAATCCTTGGGCGTACCGTTATAGCCGGTCGCCACAATTTGCTTATTTTTGACAATCACCGCGCCGACACTGCGGCGCAGGCAGGTAGAACGGCTGCTGACTACCTGGGCAATTTCCATAAAATAATCATCCCAGCCGGGTCTTGCTTTGCGTTCCATGCTTTTATACCGTGCCAAAAATCCTGTCGCCAGCGTCGCCCAAGCCTGGGACGATGTAGCCATGCTCATTGAGATGATCATCCAGCACTACCGTGTAAATGGGCACGTCAGGATGCGCTGCGTTCAGCTTTTCTACACCCTCGGGTGCAGCAACCAAGCACATAAAGCGCAGGTTCTTCATACCGCGTTTTTTGAGCTGGTTGATGGCGGCAATAGCACTGCCACCTGTTGCCAGCATGGGATCTACTACGATGGTGTAGGCATCCATATCCTTGGGCAGCTTGCAATAGTATTCCATCGGCAGCAATGTTTCTTCGTTACGGCTCATGCCGATGTGACCAACATTAGCCTCAGGGATAACGCTCAAAACGCCCTCCATAAAGCCCAAGCCGGCGCGCAGGATAGGTACAACGGTTACACTACCCTTAATTCTGCAGCCAGTTGTTTCGCACAGCGGTGTGGTCACCTTCACCTCTTCCACCGGCAGGTCGCGGGTGGTTTCAAAGGTCAGCAGGGCAGCAACCTCGCTGATAATGTGGCGGAAGGTAACGCTTTTGGTGTCCTTGTCACGAAGAATGGTCATTTTTGCTTGTAATAACGGATGGTTTACTACTGTAAGTTGCATAAGTTATCGTTCTCCTTTTCCACCGGCAGGTAAAGCAACATCTACTTTATAAGCCTTGCTTCAGTCTTTTAGCATCTGCCGCCCTACATACTGATGTACCAAGGTAGGGATGTGTAGCTGATGACGCTTTATCGCAGGTATAATAAATTATAAATTTTCATACAGAGGGTACTTTTTGCACAGAGCTGCTACGCGTTTTGCAGCCTCAGCATGCTTTTCGGTATCTTCAGGATTATTGAGCACCAGGCCCATAATAGCTGCAACCTCTTTGAAGTCGTCCTCCTTGAAGCCACGGGTGGTGGCAGCAGGAGTACCCAGACGGATACCGCTGGTTACAAACGGGCTTGCAGGATCGAACGGAATGGTGTTCTTATTGCAGGTAATGCCAATGTTATCCAGTAGCTTTTCTGCTTCCTTACCAGTCAGGTTTTTGTTACGTACGTCAACCAAAATCAGATGGTTGTCAGTACCACCGCTAACCAAGCGGAAGCCTTCTGCCCTCAGACCTTCTGCAAAGGCTTTGGCATTTTTAACAATGTTTTCGGCATACTCACGGAATTCCGGCTTCAAGGCTTCACCAAAGGCAACAGCCTTAGCAGCAATCACATGCATCAAAGGACCACCCTGCAGACCGGGGAAAATCGCCTTGTTAATCTTCTTAGCGATCTCTTCATCGTTAGTCAAAATCAAGCCGCCACGAGGTCCGCGCAATGTCTTGTGGGTAGTGGTGGTTACTACGTCTGCGTACGGTACCGGGGACGGATGCAGACCAGCTGCAACAAGACCGGCGATATGCGCCATATCAACCAGCAGCATTGCGCCGTTGGCATGAGCAATCTGGGCAATTCTTTCAAAGTCAATAATACGCGGATAAGCGCTGGCACCGGCAACAATCAGCTTCGGATGATGCTCCTTAGCCAGCTTATCAATAGCATCATAATCAATCAGCTCGGTTTCGGGGTTAACACCATAATGCACTACGTTAAAATAGCTGCCCGAAATATTTACCGGGGATCCATGGCTCAGATGACCGCCCTGGGACAGATCCATGCCCATGATGGTGTCACCGGGTTTTAAGAAAGCAAAGTACACGGTCATGTTGGTGGTAGCACCACAGTGAGCCTGTACGTTGGCAAATTTTGCGTTAAACAGCTTTTTAGCACGCTCGATAGCCAGGGTTTCCACCTTGTCTACATACTCGCAGCCGCCATAATAACGGTGTGCAGGATAGCCCTCGGCATACTTATTGGTGAGTACGCTGCCCATAGCCTCCATTACCGCAGGGGTAACGATGTTCTCGGATGCAATCAGCTCGATTTTGTCACGTTGACGGTTCAGCTCCGCATCAATGTAACCTTTCAGCTCAGGATCAACCACGCTAAGTTTGTCCAGATTCATTTGTAAGTCCCTCCTAAAAATAAAACATTAAAATTTTGCCCATGTTCCCTTATGGGTGTCAAATACCGCACTTTTTTTAATCAGGGGCGGTTTTCCAGATATTGGGCACGCGGACCACCCACAAGTGGCGGTCTGGTCTTGGCAGCAGTAAGCACTGCCTCCCCAATTTTTTTATATTGCAGACGCACAGGCACAGCCACCCTTTTAAGGTGCATACCAATAAGCGTCTGGCCAATATCCATTCCCAAATGTGCTTTAACAGCTTCTACTACTACAGGCTCAGCAAAAGTTTCATAGGCCGCCGTCGCCATAGCACCACCTGCGTGCTCCACAGGACGCACGGTGACTTCATCCAGGTTATAGCGATCAGCCGTAGCCTGCTCCACCACCAGCGAACGGTTAAGATGCTCGCAGCATTGCACTGCCAGGTGCAGGCCATGTGCATCGCATACACTTTTAAGTGCCAAAAACATTGCCTTAGCAACATCCTTGCTGCCACCTGTACCTATTTTATTTCCCAGCACCTCGCTGGTGCTGCAGCCAAGGACAAATATCTGTCCCCTTTTCGGCTTAGCTATGCTGATAAGCTCCTCTGCCGCAGCAGTAAGCTCTTGTACAACTTGCTCTTTTGTGTCCACTTTTTTTACTTCTTTTCTTTATATATATGTCAGCCAAGAGGACTGCTTATTTACCTTCTAAAGCCATAATCTTATTTACACGGCGCTCATGACGGCCACCGGCAAAATCGGTTTCCAGCCAGGCGTCAGTAATCATTTCTGCCAGGCCCACGCCCAACACGCGCTCACCCATGCACAGCACGTTAGCGTTATTGTGCTCGCGGCTCATTTTTGCCGAAAACACATCTCCGCATAGCGCGGCACGGATTCCCTTGCATTTATTAGCTGCAATAGATATGCCAATACCGGTGCCGCAGATCAAAATACCGCGTTCGGCGCCGCTGGCGCCACTGGTAATATCCTGGCACAGCTTTTCTGCAAAATCAGGATAATCTACAGAATCCTCACTGTAGGTACCGTGGTCAACAACCTCGATGCCCTTATCCTGCAAATATTTTTTTATATGCTCCTTCAGATGGAAGCCGCCATGATCACAGGCTATAGCCAATTTCATTTGCTTCACTCCTTCGAGATTATTTAACAGGTGCTTACAGTAGCACTGCTCTGCAATTACCTTAACCCTTATTGTACCATAAAATCGGGCAAACTTACATTATTTTTTAAATGCAGACTGCCATTTTGCAGCGTCACCAGCTGATAGCCCGCTGCCTTACGCATACGGTTCATAATTGCAAGGCCTATACCTTCCTCATCTACACCCTCAGCCAAGATAATTTCCGGCTTGGTGCGGTCAAAGTCACGCAAAAGGTAAAACAAATCTGCTGCCAGCTGCTCCTTGCTATCGCCCCAGCAAGATATTTCTACCTGCACCGCCTCCTGCTGCAGCTTATTTTGTAGCTCCGCACTGCACAAAACACCTACACGCAATCCCTGTGCAAGCGCCCTTTGGATAACAAGCGGCAGCTCGCTGCGCGCCTCACCCTCAAACAGGTACATGGGTGCCTTGGGTGCATAATGACGATACTTCATTCCCGGTGCCTTGGGCTTAAAATTCTTATCTCCTGCAAGGGCAGGATCAATCTCTACAGCCCCCATCACCTCCGTCAGCATCTCATAGGTGATGCCGCCCGGACGGAGAATCGTCGGCACAGGCTCTGTAGTATCAACTACGGTAGATTCCAAGCCAATGCCGCAGCTGCCACCATCAAGCACTGCCGCAACCTTCCCCTGCATATCCTCAAGCACGTCCTGCGCATTGGTAGGGCTGGGACGTCCCGAAATATTGGCCGACGGCGCGGCAACAGGACAGCCGCAGGCACGGATAAAATCCTGGGCAAATTTATTGGACGGAAAGCGTACGGCCACCGTATCCAGACCCGCGCTCACCGCATCTGGAACGATGGCGCTTTTATTGACCACCAGCGTCAGCGGTCCGGGCCAAAAGGCCTCCATCAGCTTTTGGGCATTAGCGTTTAAGCCTGTCGTCAGCTGCTCAATATTCTTTTTATCTGCAATGTGCAAAATCAGCGGATTATCGTTAGGGCGACCCTGAGCCGCAAAAATTTTGGCAACCGCAGTACTGTTTAAGCCATCCGCACCAAGTCCGTATACGGTTTCGGTAGGAAAGGCCACCACCTCGCCTGCACGGATAAGCTTTGCCGCCTGCTGTAGCACTTCTTTATTATCACAGTTTTTTTGTAATTTCCAGTAGGATGTCTCCATACTTATCTTCACCCTCTTTTTCCTTCAAGGCAAATACCATACGTGGAATATCGGCATAATCATTGCGCACAGCCACCTGCTTAAAGCCATTGGCAAGACACAGTTTTTGCACCGCCTCGCTTTGGTTGATGCCTATTTCAAACGCCAGCAGGCCATCATCTGCCAGATGCGCTGCTGCCTCACGTGAGATGCGCCGATAAAAATCAAGTCCGTCCGCACCGCCGTCCAACGCTCCATGCGGCTCCTGCTGCACATCCTTATCCAGCGTTACAATATCAGCAGCAGGGATATAAGGC
>CAVAHH010000110.1:0-6460 GCA_963588395.1 bacterium | reverse complement strand
GTATATCACAAGGGCAAGGATGCACTTAAGCTGGTAGCTAAGGTGCAACCCGTAGAGCCAGGTGCTGTACTCAAAGGCAGCGTGCGGCCGGCACCGTTTGATGAGGAAACCTTCAGCCTGAAGCATTTTGATCCTGAAAGGGCTTATCCTGTTATTGAAATGCTGCCTGGTGAAATTTTCACCGAAAAAGGTCGTATTGATGGAAGTAAGGTGCCTGAGGCGCTAGAACGTGGCGAGCTACATATGATAGCGGTGCTGGAACGTCATCATGGCACGGGCAACGTGGGCTTTGGCCTTTTGCGCGGCTATGGCCTGCGTGATGGTGCTGCTGCGACAACGGTGGCGCACGATTCCCATAATCTTATCGTTATTGGCACCAGCTCCGCAGCTATGAATGCGGCGGCAAAGGAGCTGGTGCGTGTACAGGGCGGTTATACGCTGGTGCGGGGGACGCAGGTCGTGGGCACCGTGCCGCTCAGCATCTGCGGTCTTATGAGCAGTGCTCCGCAGGAGGAACTGGCCTACAGCCTGGATGATATCGCCAGACAAGCGCATGCGCAGGGTGTGCCGCAGGGTGTAGACCCGTTTATCAGCCTGAGCTTTATGGCGTTGCCGGTTATCCCCAGACTGCGTATTACTGACATGGGTATGTTTGACGTGGAGCGGTTCGCATTTGTGGAGTAAAAGAATAGGACCAAAAGATAATCAAAAAAATACTGAATTCGGGTTTGCTAAACAACGTATTGTAGCTAGAGGGAGGTGAAAGCAGGATCCATGAGCAGTGATAAATTTTTACGTGGAGCAATGATTTTGACGCTTGCGGGACTGATGGTGAAGGTCATTGGTTCTGTGAACCGCATCCTGCTTTCCCGCCTGCTGGGCGGCGAGGGGATTGGCCTGTACCAGATGGCTTATCCTGTATATCTTTTACTGCTTGCAGTTTCTGCAGCCGGTATTCCTATTGCTATTTCTATTACGGTTGCCGGCTTCTTGGCTAAAAAGAATTATGCTAACGTAAATAAGGTGTTTACTGTATCGCTGCGGCTGATGGCCGTAGTTGGTCTGGTGTTGGCACTGCTATTGGTAGCGGTGGCAGGCTGGCTGGTAGACACAGGAATAATTCGCGACGCACGTGCGTATTACGCATTGGTGGCACTTACGCCGGCTATTTTCTTTGCCAGTATTTTGGCCAGCTTCCGTGGTTATTTTCAGGGGCATCAGCTGATGACGCCGCCTGCGGTATCGCAGATTGTGGAGCAGCTGGTGCGTGTTGTGACGATGGTAGTGCTGGCATACGTGCTTCTGCCGCAGGGATTGGAATATGCAGCAGCGGGGGCAGCATTTGGCGCTGTTCCCGGGAGCTTGACGGGCTTGTTAGTCTTGGGCTGCTTTTACCGCTACTACCGCAAAAGGTATTTGCCAGTGGAGTCAAACGCTATTTTAGGCCAGCAGGGAGTAATGCGGACAAGGACGATTATCAAGAAGCTGCTGCTTTTAGCATTGCCGGTGTCATGTGCTAACGTGTTGGTGCCGGTTACAAGCAGCATAGATGTGCTTCTGGTGCCGCGCCGCTTGGCGGAAAGCGGTTGGAGTGTGGCGCAGGCGACGACCATGTTTGGTTATTTGGCAGGTATGGCGCAGCCGTTGCTGTTGATGGCTACCATACCGACGATGTCATTGGCAACCAGCCTGGTGCCGGCTGTTTCGGAGGCAGAGGCACTGGGTCGGCAGCAGGTGATAAAAACTAAAACAGCTACTGCCATGAAGCTGTGCTGTCTTTGGACGATACCGGCATCCGTGGGTATGGCGGCGCTGGCTTGGCCTATCAGCCAACTGCTTTACGGCACACAGGCGGCAGGGACGGCTATTATGCATAGCGCTCCTGCTATCTGGCTTTTGGGTCTGCAGCAGGTTACTACAGGTATGCTACAGGGAATGGGGCATACTAACCTGCCTATGCTGAATATGCTTATCGGTATCGCGGCTAAGGTTGTAAGCGTATATTGTTTGACAAATGCGCAGTACGGTATTGCAGGTGCGGCCTGGGCCACCAATATAAATTTTGGTCTGACAGCGTTGCTGAACCTTGCTGTGCTGCATTATTTCAGCATCAGGTTTCTTTGGATAGATACGATGAAAATATTTGTTGCAGCTGCTCTTATGGGAGCTGCTGCCTGGAAGCTGTATGGTCTGCTTGCATTCTTAGGGCAGAATATGGCAGCTGTGATGGCCCTAGTCGGCGCGGCTGTTATTTATGCATTGCTTTTGCCGCTTTTGGGTCTGCTAAAAAAGCAGGAGCTGGGGCAGCTGCCACTTTTAAATAAATTTGTTAGGTAGATAGAGAAAGAAGGCGTAACATGGGAACAATAACAATTGTAGGTCTGGGTCCCGGCGCAGTGGGCAACCTTTCGCTGGAAACTATGGGACTTTTGAAGGGGCATGCCCAGGTGATTTTGCGTACGGCGGTGCATCCGACGGTAGCAGAGCTGCAAAGACAGGATGTACATTTTACCTCCTGCGATGATTTGTACGAAACGCAAGACTCCTTTGAAGAGGTTTATGAAGCTATAGTTAGCCGTGTGTTGGCAGCTACTGAGACTGGAGATGTGGTTTACGCCGTACCTGGCAGCCCGCTGGTAGCAGAAAAAACTGTAGTGCTTTTGCGCAGTGCGGCCAAAAAGCAGGGAGTGAAGCTGGTAATTAAACCATCTATGAGCTTCCTGGACCTGGCATATGTAGAGCTTGGGATAGATCCCATTGCCGGCCTGCAGATTATTGATGCGCAGGATTTTGCTGCTGCAGCCAGTGCCGGTAATCATCCGCTGATGATTACCCAGGTATACAGCCAGATGGTGGCAAGTGATTTAAAGCTGGTGCTGATGGATGCACTTCCAGACGAATACGAAATTTACTTTTTGCGCAATTTGGGTTTGCCTGATGAGGAGTGTCGCCCGATTAAGCTGTTTGAGCTGGACCGGCAGCCTAATATAGATCATCTGACAAGTGCCTATATTCCGCCTATGGATGAAGCTACCGAAGCAGATACGGCTGCGGACTGCGGACTCATTACGTTTGGCGATGAAGACGAGGAGGCTTGTGACGAGCAGGCTGGTGCAGATGCCTTTTTGCCTGAGACTTGCTTTGATGATGTGGATATCCAGCCATTGGTTGATGTTATGCGTACCCTGCGTGAGCCTGGTGGCTGCCCCTGGGATAGGGAGCAGACGCACGCATCTATCCGTAGCAACATGATCGAAGAGGTGTATGAATACCTTGAAGCTGTGGACCAGGGCGATGTTAAGGGTATGCGCGAGGAGCTTGGCGATGTGCTGATGCAAATCGTCTTTCATGCACGTATGGCACAGGAGGCAGGCAATTTTGATCTGCAGGATGTGATTGATGACGTTGTGGATAAGCTTATCCGCCGTCATCCGCATGTGTTTGGTGATACCCGTGTTAATGGCAGCGATGAGGTGCTGGTGAACTGGGAAGCCATCAAAAAGCAGGAAAAGCAGGAGCGCAAACACGTTTTAGATGGCGTGGCACAGGGGCTGCCTGCACTTATGCGTGCCTATAAACTACAAAGCAAGGCTGCTAAGGTAGGCTTTGACTGGAGCGATGTTAAGGACGTGTGGGCAAAGGTGGAGGAAGAGCTTGGCGAGCTGCAGGAGGCTTTGGCAGATGGTGATACTGCTGCTGCCGAAAGCGAGCTGGGGGATGTCCTTTTTGCACTAGTTAATTACGCACGCTTTTATAAGATCGAGCCCGAGGTTGCATTGAACGGAACCAATAACCGCTTTGCTAGCCGCTTTAGCTATGTAGAGCAACAGGTGGAGGCATCTGAGAAAAAATGGCAGGAATTTAGCCTGGAGGAATTAGATAAATTTTGGGATGCTGCCAAGGAACTGGAAAGAAAACAGCTGCATTGAGCCTGTTTTACCAATAAATTTAGTAAAATAATACTAATTTAGGCGTATTTCCTAAATATTTTCTGAAAAGGCTTGCAGGAAAAAGCTTAACAGTGTAGAATACTATTGCTAATCAAATTTGAGTTACGTTACGCAGTTACGTGCTCTGCAAGCATTTGTATTAAAGCTCAATTCAAATGAAGGAGGAATTTTTAATGAACAAGACTGAGTTAATCGCCGCTGTTGCAGAAAAAGCCGGCTTAACTAAAAAAGATGTTGAAAAAACTATTACCGCTACTCTGGAGACCGTAAAAGAGGTAGTTGCAAAGGGTGACAAGGTACAAGTAGTAGGCTTTGGTACTTTCGAAGCACGTACCCGCAAAGAGCGCGAGGGCAAGAACCCGCAAAACGGTGAGAAGGTAGTTATTCCTGCAGCGACCGTTCCTGCTTTTAAGGCTGGCAAGGCTTTCAAGGACGTTGTAAACGCAAAATAAGCTGCGTTATTGCTGAGCCCGGCTTTTGTAGTCGGGCTTTTTGTTCAGATATAGAAATGCTTAATGGAGGTGCAGTATGGTAAGACATCGCGTAAGACATAAGGCCAAGGGTTTTAAGCTGTTTATGCTGGTCTTGGTAGTTGCCTGCCTATGCATCATTGGTAAGCAGGAGTATTCTATTTACCTGATCAAAGAGGAGCAGACTGCTACCGAGCAACGGATTGCAGTGCTCAAGCAGCAAAAGGCAGAGCTTGAGGCAGAGCGCAAGCGCCTTGATGACCCGCGCTACATCGAAAAGCTGGCCCGCGAGGATTACAACATGGTGGGAAAAAACGAAGTACCGCTATTTATCGTTGATGAGAAAAAGTAAGCAGAACAAAAACATGTAATTTTGTTCTGCTTTTTTATTGACACCATGAAAAAATTAAGAGTATAATACAAGAGTATCAAGAATGTTTAAGGGGGATTTTTTTCTCGATGTCACTTGAAGTAGGTGCAATTGTAGAGGGTGAAATTACAGGTATCACAAATTTTGGCGCGTTTGTCCAATTGCCGGAGGGCAAGGTTGGCCTGATTCACATTTCAGAGGTTTCTAACGTTTATGTAAAAGATGTGCATGACTTTTTGAAGGAGCACGATAAGGTTAAGGTTAAGGTGCTTACTGTTGATGAGCGAGGTAAAATTGGTCTGTCGATTAAGCAGCTGACTCCGCCGCCGGCAGCGCAGCAGACGCGTCCGCAGCGTCCGCAGGGTGAAGCGCGTGGTGAACGCCGTACGAATAATGGCCCGCGTCCGCAGGGTGACAACCGCGACCGTCGCACCGGTGGTGCACGTACTCAAGGAGCAAGACCTATGGGACCTGTTTCGTTTGAGGATAAATTATCTAAATTTTTGAAGGACAGCGATGACCGTATGCTGGATTTGAAGCGTAATACAGAATCCAAACGCGGTGGCCGTGGTGCCAGACGTGAAAGATAAGGCAGCTGTAGAATGATGAATTGGCACTCCTGTGAGTGCCTTTTCTTTTAGTAAAAGAAGGAGAGGCAGCCTATGAAGCAGGTACCGCCGGCAGTGTTTGCTTTGCAACGGGCAATTAAAAAGCACCTGCGAAGTGACGGCCATTACCTTTTAGCTGTGAGCGGTGGTGCAGATTCGTTAGCCTTGGCGCACGCGTGCAGCGTGCTTACGGCGTCCGGCTGGGGGCGCTATAGCGTGTGCCATGTTGAGCACGGACTGCGCGGTGAAGAAGCATTGTGCGACCTGCAGTTGGTGCAGGATTTTTGCAGTCAATATGATTTGCCGTTCTATGCCGAGCACGTTCAGGCTGCTGACATGGCCAGAAAGCAGCATCTGTCTATAGAGGATGCCGCGCGCCGTTTGCGTTATACAGTGCTACGACGCTATAAAATGCAGCTTGGTGCTGATGCGGTTGTGACGGCACACCATCTGGGTGACCAGGCAGAAACGGTGCTGCTTAAGCTTTTGCGTGGTGCAGGAATAGATGGTCTTAGCGGTATGCGTGCGCAGTCAGACGATATTATCAGGCCGCTTTTGGCTCTACCCAAGAGCCTGTTGGAAGAATATTGTAGGCTTTGCGGCATTCACTGCGCTTATGACAGTACCAATGCCGACACTGCTTATACGCGTAACCGTGTACGGCTGGAGCTTTTGCCCTACCTGGAACGTGATTTTAACAGCGCTATTATTCCTACCCTGGCACGCACAGCAGAGCTTTTGGCGCAGGATGCGGACTGTCTGGAGCAGTTAGCGGCACAAAGCTATGCTAAGCTGGCACAAGAGCAGGCAGCAAGCATCAGTATGCCTATAGAGCCGCTTTTGCAGCTGGCGCCTGCACTACGGCTGCGGGTGCTGCGGCGGGCGTATTTTGCGCTTGGTGGTGAGGAATTATCATATGAACGTACGCAGGCGCTGGAGACTTTGTGCGAAAGACGTACAGGCGGCAAGTGCGTGCAGCTGCCAGAAAAAATAACAGCCTGCTTAAAAAATAAATTGCTTATTTTTGAAAAATCATTATAAATTAAGTCCAAAGGAGAATGG
>CAVAHH010000109.1:0-6499 GCA_963588395.1 bacterium | reverse complement strand
CTGAGATTGTACAAAAAAAGATGGACCATGCTATCAGCGCAACCCAAAATAACACCGGCATAATTTTAAATTTGGCTATAAACTACGGCGGACAGGCAGAAATTTTGCATGCCGTGCGCACAATCGCAGCGGAAGCTGCCAGTGGTACACTAGCCGTAGAGAGCATAGATAATAAGGTCTTTGAAGACCACTTGTATACGCAGGGGCTTCCTGCACCTGATCTGCTCATCCGCCCGGGCGGAGATTTGCGCATCAGTAATTTTTTGTTGTGGCAGATTGCCTATGCGGAGATTTGGACCACAAAGGTATATTGGCCGGAATTTACACCGGACCATTTGGTCGAAGCGATTTTGGCTTATCAGGGGCGCGAACGCCGTTTTGGAGGCTTAGTCAGCGGATAACGCACCATATACTTTGTTTCACTATTTTGTTGATCTTAAAGGAGTTTGTTATGTTAACCCGTATTATTACAGGTATTGTAGGTATCGCTGTGGCGGTAGCGGTTATCACCGTGGGCGGCCAGGTGTTTAACGCTGCTGTGGCCTTTTTGGCTGTTGCAGCCTGGTACGAATATCAAAAGATGGTAAAAAACAAGGGCTATAACGCTTATAACCTGACGGGTGGCGTCGGGGTGGTGCTGCTGGTGGCTATGGCCGGCACAGGCATCGAGGGTGTGTATATGCTGGCCTTTATGCTGATGCTGACGACGTTGTTTTTCATTTTCAGCGCGATTGAGGGCCTGTGGCGTCACTGTAACCGCGGTGAGCAGCATTGGGCAGAAAGCAGTGCGCTTACTGCTTGGGGAATGCTTTATTGCGGGCTGTTGTTTGCCCACGTTATCCTGATGCGCTCGTTTGACGGCGGTCCGCATATTGATTTGGGCTTCCGCGTGTTTGAGTACGGTGAGATCTGTCTGTGGATTGTGCTTTTGGGCACTTGGGCGAGCGACACCTTTGCTTATTTCTTCGGCCGTGCCTTCGGCAAGACGCCATTTTGCAGCGTCAGCCCCAAAAAATCCTTTGAGGGCGCGGTGTGCGGCTTTGTATGCAGCTTTATAACCGTGTTGTTTTTGTGCATCATCTGCCTGGGGATCGCTCTGTGGCATGCGGTGATGGTGGCTGTTGCTGTAGCAGTTTTTGCCCCCGTGGGCGATTTAGTGGAATCCATCATCAAGCGCAGCTTTGATGTTAAGGATTCGGGTAAGCTGTTCCCTGGTCACGGCGGTGTGCTGGACCGTTTTGACAGCGTGCTCTTTACGGTTCCTGTTGTGTATTATTTGCTGATGTTTATCAGCATTTTATCGATGTATCAGGAGTAATTTGTGATGAAAAATATTTCTATTTTGGGCTGTACAGGTTCTATCGGCCGTCAGACGTTGGAGGTCGCTGCTGCTAACCCGCAAAAGCTGCGGGTGCGTGCGCTGGCCGCACACAAAAGTGATGAGCTGTTAGAGCAGCAGATCAGGCAGTTTGAGCCTGATATCGCGGTGCTTACAGATAAGGCTGCTGCTAAGCGCCTGGCAGACCGTTATCATGGCAAAACACAGATTTTAGCAGGTGAGGAGGGCCTTTTAGCTGCAGCTACCTACGATGCAGCTGACACAGTGCTTGGTTCTATGGTTGGCTATGCCGGTTTGCGTCCGACTTTGGCTGCTATTGAGTGTGGCAAAAATATCGCCCTGGCCAACAAGGAAACCCTGGTTGCAGCAGGCAGCATCGTTATGGCCGCTGTAAAAAAGCACGGCGTGAGCCTGACGCCTGTCGACAGCGAGCATAGTGCTATCTTCCAGTCACTGCGTGGCGGCGCACCGCACGAGGTGAAGCGTCTCATTATTACAGCGAGCGGCGGACCCTTCCGTGGCAAAAAGCGCAGTGAGCTGCAAGATGTAACGCTGGCGCAGTGCCTAAATCATCCTAACTGGAGTATGGGGCAGAAGGTGACGCTGGATTCATCTACACTGGCAAATAAAGGCCTGGAGGTTATGGAAGCACATTGGCTGTTTGATATGCCTTATGAAAAAATAGACGTTGTGGTGCATCCGCAGAGTATTGTACATAGTCTGGTGGAATTTTGTGATGGTAGCGTCATCGCACAGCTAGGTGTACCTGATATGCGGTTGCCGATACAGTTCGCATTGAGCTGGCCGGAGCGTTATGATTACAGCTTTGAACAGCTGGATTTGGTAAAGGCGGCACAGCTGACCTTTGAAGCTCCTGATTTGGAGGCCTTCCCGTCACTGAAGATTGCTATTGATTGCGGCAAGGCAGGCGGCACTCTGCCCTGTGCTTTTAATGCGGCCAATGAGGAAGCTGTATACGCCTTCCTGGCCGGCAAAATAAAATATTTGGATATTCCCTACATTACTGCTACTGTGACAGCGCAGCATAAAAATGTGCTGCAGCCACAGCTGGAGGATATTGAAGAGACTGATGCCTGGGCGCGTCTTGCAGCCCAAAGGGTTATCAGCAGGCTGTAGAGTGGAGGCCGCCAAGTGGCTGGCCGTGTATGAGGAGGGCAAATGCTTACAATCTTAGCCGCCGTTTTTGTTTTTGGTGTGCTGGTAACAGTGCACGAATTTGGCCATTTTATTACAGCGAAGCTTACGGGAATGCGGGTGGATGAGTTCGCCATCGGCTTCGGTCCTAAGCTGTATCAGCAAAAGGAGGGTGACACGCTTTATAGTCTGCGTGCAATCCCATTAGGAGGCTATAATAAAATTGCCGGTATGGATCCTGATGATCCTGCCGAACCTGATTCCTTTAAGTCTAAGCCTATTCCGGCGCGGATGCTGGTAATTTTGGCTGGTGCGTTGATGAACTTTTTACTGCCGATTATTTTATTCAGCGGTATCTTTATGATAGAGGGTCGTCAGCAGCTGGTGAACGAGCCTGTTTTGGGCGTGGTTGTCAATGATATGGCTGCTGCCAAGGCCGGACTCAAGGCTGGCGACCGTATTGTGACGATTGATGGCAAGAAAGTGGGTACGTGGAGCGACGTTGTTGCCAGCTTGCGTGCTGCCGGCACTAATCCTGTGACGCTGACTGCCGAAAGAAGCGGGGCAATGGCCAGCTATACTATGACGCCTGTATATGACAGCGAGGCAGGCAGACCGCTTATTGGTATCAGTCCTAAATTTGAAAAAATCAGCCTGGGTCTTTTCGGTTCCCTCAAGGAAGGCTGCCTTTATACCAAAAATATTATCGTCGCTATGGTCAACGGCCTGTATAATATCGTGACAGGCAGGGCTCCTGCCGAAGTGGCAGGGCCGATAGGCGTAGCACAGATGGCTGGACAGGTGGCCGAAAAGGGCATGCTGCCGTTGATCAGCTTTGTAGCGTTTTTGAGCATCAATTTGGGTGTTATCAATTTGCTGCCGCTACCGGCGCTTGACGGCGGACACTTTGTGCTGCTCATACTCGAGGCATTGCGCGGCAAACCGCTGGGTAGCAAGGCTATGACTAATATCCAGATGGTGGGCGTGGCACTGATTTTGGCGCTGACAGTGTTCAGTACCTTTAAGGACATAACACGTTAAGAGGTGACGATTGTGATAGAACGTAGAAAAACACGCCAGCTGCAAATAGGTGCTGTTGCTGTAGGCGGTAACGCTCCTATTGCTGTGCAGTCGATGACTAACACGCACACGGACGACGCTGCGGCGACGCTGGCACAGATTGCGCAGCTGGCAGAGGCTGGCTGTGACATAATCCGCTGCGCCGTGCCTGATATGGCGGCGGCTGAGGGGTTAAAGACAATTTGTAAGGAAAGTCCTATTCCTGTGATTGCCGATATTCATTTTGATTACCGTTTGGCGCTGGCAGCGATTGACGCAGGCGTGGATGCACTGCGTCTCAACCCCGGCAATATCGGTGGCGAGGAGAAGGTGCGTGCTGTGGTGGATGCTGCTAAAAAGCACGATGTTCCCATCCGCATCGGCGTAAATGCCGGCTCCTTGCCCAAGGATCTGCTGGAAAAGTACGGTCATCCCACCGCGGAGGCCTTGGTAGAGGCTGCGTGGCGTCATATCCATATTTTAGAGGATATGGATTACCGTAATATTAAGATTTCGCTCAAGGCGCACGATGTGCCGCTGACTGTTGCTGCTTATCGCTTGATGGCAGCGCAGTGTGATTATCCGTTGCATGTGGGCATTACTGAGGCTGGTACTGTCAACAGCGGCATTATTAAATCAGCTGTGGGCATTGGTACGCTGCTAGCCGAAGGCATTGGTGACACCATCCGCGTTTCGCTTACAGGCGACCCTGTAAACGAGGTACGCGTTGCATATGATATCTTAAAATCCTTGGGACTGCGTGAGCATGGACCGACACTTATCAGCTGCCCAACCTGCGGACGTACACGCATCAGCTTGGAAAAGCTGGCGCTGGAGGTAGAACGCCGCCTGGCAGGGATTGCAGACCCTATTACGGTTGCTGTTATGGGCTGCGTTGTTAATGGCCCCGGCGAAGCACGCGAGGCCGATGTCGGCATTGCCGGCGGCATGGGCGAGGGCCTGGTGTTCCGCAAGGGCCAGGTGCTGCGCAAGGTGAGCGAAGACCAGCTTGTTAGTGAGCTTTTTGCTGAAATAGATAAAATTTTACTTGAGAGGAAGGTATCCTGTTAATGAAAGTTTCTAAAATGTATGCCCCCACACTGCGTGAGGTGCCGAGTGAGGCTGAAATTCCTAGCCATCAGCTGCTTTTGCGTGCTGGCTTTATGCGTAAATCCACCAATGGTATGTACACCTATCTGCCGCTGGCATGGCGTGTAATAAAAAAGATTGAAAACATCATCCGTGAGGAGATGGACCATGCAGGTGCACAGGAAATCATGATGCCGATTATGCAGCCTGCTGAGATCTGGAAGGAAAGCGGTCGCTGGGATGCCTATGGTGCCGAAATGGTGCGTTTAAAGGACCGTCATGGTCATGAGTACTGCCTGGGACCGACGCACGAGGAGATGGTTACTACATTGGTAAAGAGCGATGTGCGCTCCTACCGTCAACTGCCGCTCAACCTGTACCAAATCCAGGACAAGTTCCGCGACGAACGCCGTCCGCGCTTTGGCCTGATGCGTAGCCGTGACTTCATTATGAAGGATGCTTATAGCTTTGACCGCGACGAGGCTGGGCTGGATGTATCCTATAAAGCAATGTATGCTGCCTATACCAATGTTTTCACCCGCTGCGGACTCACCTTCCGTCCGGTAGAAGCAGATAGCGGCGCCATTGGTGGCACCGGTAGCCATGAATTTATGGTGCTGGCAGATAGCGGCGAGGCTGAAATTGTTTACTGCACTAAGTGCGATTATGCTGCCGATATTGAAAAGGCTGAGCTGGAGCCGATCGCAGCACCTGCCGAGGAAATGCTGCCGCTGGAGATGGTGGAAACTCCGGAATGTAAAACCATTGCCGCAGTATGCGACTTTTTGCATGCTCCGGTTGAAAAATCCATTAAGGCTGTTGCCTACCAGTGCGAAAAAGGCCTGGTGCTGTGCTTTGTCCGTGGTGACCATGAGGTTAACGAGACCAAGGTGCAAAACATTGTCGGCGCTGTAGAGCTGGAAATGGCTGAGGCTGATCTTTTGGCAGCAGCAGGCACCTTTGGCGGTTATATGGGACCTGTAGGCATGGACAGCAAAAAGACCATTGTTGTCTGCGACAGCACTGTTATGCAGATGCACAACGTTTGCTGTGGTGCTAACAAGGCAGGCTACCACTATATTAATGCTAATCCCGGCCGTGACTTTACTCCCACTTATGTGGGCGATATCCGCCTGATGGCTGAGGGTGACCCTTGTCCGCACTGCGGCGCACCTGTTGCCAAGGCCCGTGGTATTGAGGCCGGCCAGGTATTTAAGCTGCACACAAAATACAGTGCTGCGATGAAGTGCACATATTTGGACGAAAACGGCAAGGAGCAGCCGATGGTTATGGGCTGCTACGGCATCGGCGTTGGCCGCACCATGGCTGCCTGCGTGGAGCAGAGCCACGATGCTGACGGCATGATCTGGCCGGTAGCTATTGCACCGTACGAGGTGCTGGTTGTGCCTGTAAACGTCAAGGACGAGGCTTCCTTTGCCAAGGCAGAAGAAATTTATGATGAGCTGCACAAGGCTGGTGTTGAGGTTGTTATTGACGACCGCAAGGAGCGCCCCGGTGTTAAATTTAAGGATGCCGATTTGATTGGCTACCCCCTGCGCGTGGTTGTGGGTCCCAAGACGCTGCAAAACGGCGAGCTGGAGGTTAAGGCACGCAAGACTGGCGAGGTGAGCATGCTACCCTTGGATAGCGATTATATTGCCACCATTAAGCAAATGCTCGCTAAACTGTAAAAAAACTGCTGCTCTCCCGGGTTCCGCACTTTTGTGACCCGTGGGGAGTTTTGCATATTGGATGTGGATGAGGTGATGGCGGATGGATTTTGCAGACTTAATGCAAAATAAGGATGTGATTATGGTTGTCCGTCTGGTCGTTGCGGCCATTTTGGGTGGCATTGTT
>CAVAHH010000108.1:0-6648 GCA_963588395.1 bacterium | reverse complement strand
ACTCACCTGCACTCAATGGCTTAATGCCAATCCTGACTATGGAATGAACATTGTGCTTACCTGCTTTAACAGCACGGTACTTGATGCCTACCAAACATTAATAAAGCAGGCGCAGCAAGGTGAGCTTGAATAACACCTATCAAAAAATCCCCCTCGTCGAGGGGGATTTTTGCTTCTATGAACGTATTAGGCGCTAATCACAGCACTAAACAGCTCTTTGTTTGCTTCTATAGGCTGCTTGCCGCCAACTACGCAAATGAGGCCATCGCTGAGCATGTCCTCTACCACCTGCCCCAGCTTTTGCAGATCCTCATTGGAGACGTTTAAAATTTCATTACGGATGCGCTGACGCAGCTCCTGCGGTACATGCTTGAGGTATTGCGCTGCCACCTTGTCTACACGCATGCTGTTGGTCAACGGCGTATCCATACCACTGATGGTACCAATAACATACTTATTCAGCTCACGCTCCGGGAATTTTACTGTCCTAAGCCAGGCCGCTAGATCCTTGTATGCCTGCAAAGATTTTTCCAGCTGCGGATCACGGTAGGAGGCAAACACACCTACGCCGTTAAGCTCGAAGCGTGCAGTAGCGCCATACGCACCGCCCTGGATGCGGATTTTAGTCCACAGGTATTCATACCGCAGAATTGTTTCCAAAACTGCCATAGCGCCAACATATTTGTGACCATACTTGCCAAAGCTACCACCTGCAGCGACATATTGTACCTTGCCGGTAGTAGTAATAGCTTCATTGGTTGCAGGCACAGGCAACAGCTGTGGCAGCTCGCCTATTGTGGCTTCAGGCAGCTTACTGATGAAGTCCAGGCACTGCTGTCTTACGCTTTCCTTGTCCTGCTCATCACAGCTATAGGTCAAAACATAGCGACTCTGCTCAAAGAAGCGTTTGCAGAGTGCCTGCAGCTGCGCTAATACGCCAGGCGCTTCACTGGCAAAATTTTCCACAAGCTGCTTTAGGAATTGGTAATAACTGAATTCATCCTGCTCGTTGACACGCGCACCGGAAGAGCAGTAGGAATACAGCCTGGTAATAGCTACGGTTTGTCCACGGTTAAAGAAGTTATCATCCCAATCCGTCTTTAGTTCTGCAACCAGCTCCTGCAGGCGCTCCTTGCTATCAAACTTGCTTTCGGTGCCAATAGCCTGCAGCAGGTCCAGCATCTGCGGCAGATTGTCTATCAGGCACTTGCCCTTGACAGCAAAGTAAATTTTATATTGCTCAGTGCTTTCGGCCTCTGTATAAGCACGCACGTTAAAGGCAACGCCGCCCGTATACATAATGGCGTTTGTAGACAGCTCCTGATCGCTATAACGCTCTGTATCAAACTTACCTAGGATATCCGTCAGCAAATAGCACAGCGGCAGCTGCTTTGCAGGAATATCTGTAATATCAAAATAAAAGCTGGTATAGGCAATTTTGTTAGTCTTGCGTGGCAGGTACAATAGCCTGCTCTCCCCCAGTGTCTCTTCCTGCGTTTCGATCTTCTCCACCGTCTGGCGGATATCGCTGCGCTTGAGCACAGGAATAGATGCACGCGCTTCCTCACTGTCGGGTTCTGCCTGCAGACGGTGCAGCTCGTTGCATTCGTCAATATATTGCTGCAATTGCTCCTTGCTCATACCAGCTTTCAATTCACGCATTTTTTCAGCGGCAGCAGATTGGTCAGCCTCCTCCTTGCCTGGCTGCGGCAACAGAGTGACAATAGCCTTATGCGTATTATCCAAAAGATAGTTTTCAATGAGGCCTTCAAAATAATTACTATCGATACCCGCGCGCAATGCCTGCAGGTACTTGTTATAGCTGATGCTGTTGATGGGATTGCCGCCATAAAGCCAGCTATCCATGATGCTGATGCCTATAATCAGGCCCTTAGGATAGCCACCGAAATCGGCTTCGCGCAGCTTAAACTCCAAGGAATTCAAATTAGCCTCCAACAGCTTTTTGTCCAGGCCGTTGATAGTGATATCCTGCAGGGCTTTATAAATAACGCTGATAAATTTATCACGCTGGTCCTTTTCGCTACCACTGGCGCGGATAGAAAATACAGGCTGCAGCATGCTAGGTACAAAGCTGCCGCTGATTGTCTGACCTACGCCTGCAGCCAAAAGCGCACGTCGCAGCGGTGCGGATTCACCATCCAAAAGTACATTTTTCAGCAATCCGAGAGCCGTAACTGTCTGGATATCGGTAGCCTTTGCAGTGACGATAGAAAGCTCGTGATAGGTTTTAGCAGCGCAGTCCTCGTCTGCGCCTACAGGGTAAAAAGCTTCAACCTCAGCAGTACGTGCAAGTGGTGCCTGCGGCATGATTTGCGAATTCACCGTGCCGCTTTTGGTAAAGTGGCTCAAATATTCCTCATTCAGATAAGCAAGCGTTGCTTCGATATCCATGTCACCATACAAATAGATGTAGGAATTTTCGGGACTGTAATACGTTTTGTGGAACTGCTCAAACTTTTCCTGCGTTAGCTGCGGGATAGCATCAGGATAGCCCCCAGATTCAAAGCGGTAGCAGTTATCCGGGAAGAGTGCCTTCATCCCCTCGTTTTCCAGGTAAGCATCAGCGGAGGAATACACACCCTTCATTTCGTTATATACAACGCCGTTATAGCTAAGCTCGCCATCCAGGCTGTCTATGTTGTAATGCCAGCCCTCCTGGCGCAGGGTATACTTATTTTCGTATATCAAGGGATAAAACACTGCATCCAGGTATACATCCATCAAATTGTGAAAATCCTTGTCATTACGGCTAGCAACAGGATACATGGTTTTATCAGGATAGGTCATAGCGTTCAAAAACGTGTTCAGCGAGCCTTTTACCAAATCAACAAAAGGCTCCTTTAAATGATATTTGCGCGAACCGCAGAGCGAGGAATGCTCTAAAATATGGGCTACACCACTGTCATCTGCCGGCGGTGTCCTGAAGGAAATAGAAAACACCTTGTTATCATCATCATTAGCAAGATAAAAAAGACGCGCGCCACTCTGCACGTGCTCCATAATATAAGCTTGGGAATTTATTTCTTCCACAAACTGTGCTTGTAAAACCTTAAAGCCGTGATAAACAGCATTAATAACTAAATTCATGCTAACCTCCTAAAAATTACACTATGAACTAATTATAGCATACTTTCTAAGGTAATTCTTGAAATTCTTGCAAAAGAGTTAGCCATAGCTAAAAAACAGCTTCTGCATACCATACTCTTGCAAAAAATTTCAGTTGTACATATAATAGTAATTAAAGTAACTGCCATGGAGGGAAGGTATATGGAAGAAGCTCGTTTTACTCTGCGCATTCATCCCATTATTATGAACAAGATGAAGCATTTGGCAAAAATAAATGGACGTTCAATAAATAAAGAAATCGAACAAATTTTGAAGTGGGTCATAGAGGACTACGAACGCAAATATGGCCGCATTGAGCTGACACGTGAGGAAATGCCTGGCTTTTGTAGCGGCTCCAGTCCCGTCAAGCAAGCACCACAGCAGCCCATGGATGTGCTCTTTGGTATAGAAAAAAAAAAATAAAGCATACTTACCAATAGCTCATAATTTAACGTTCGCTTTAAAATACCTGGCAATAAAGAAAATGCACTACTGTTTCTTGCAGCAGTGCATTTTTATCATCTTTATTTACTTGCAATTACTTGTTCAGCCAGCTTCATTCGTTCCTGTTTTTCTACCTCTTTAATGCGGCAGCTGGCAAATATAGACCCCGAAACATTGTGCCATACGCTGAAGATCGCGCCAGGAAGAGTTGCCAGCGGATTAGCAGCAAAGTTGGCGCTTGCCAAGGCTAGTGCCAGACCGCTGTTTTGCATGGCCACCTCAATGGCGATAGAGGTTTCCTTAGCATAGGATACCTTCATCAAGCGTGCCATTGCCAGACCAAGACCCATACCGATGCCGTTGTGCAGTACTACTGCCAGCAAAACGATAAAGCCGCAGCTCATCAGCTTAGCAGCATTTACAGCCACAATGCCATCAATAATCGTTACAATAGCAACAACGGAAACCAGCGGTAAAATTGCCCCCAGCTTAACAATGGTATTGTGAAACAGACTGTTGAGGATGATGCCGGCGATGACAGGCAAAAGCACTATCTTAACTACTGAAAGCACCATAGCCATAAAGCTGACCTCTACCCAGGAGCCTGCCAGAGCGTATACCAAAATTGGTGTTACAACAGGTGCGATCAGTGTCGACGCAATCGTCATACCTACAGAAAGCGGAACATCACCCTTAGCGATATAGGCAATAACATTGCTGGCAGTGCCACCGGGACAGCAACCAACCAAGATAACACCTAATGCTATATCCGTGTCCAGGTTCATAGTGACTGCTAAAAAATAAGCAACCAATGGCATAATCGTATATTGCAGCACGCAGCCTGCAATTACCTCCTTAGGTCGGGAAAACACTATCTGGAAGTCCTCACGCTTAATCGTCAGGCCCATGCCAAACATTGCCGTACCTAGGAAAATCGCGGTGTACTGCGGAATCCACATAAAGCTTTGCGGCTTGGTAAAGGCGATTGCAGACGTAAATAGGATTACGACCGCAATGTACTTGGATAAAAATCCGCTCACCCTGCCAATAAATTGGAACACGACATTTTGCTTACTCATTTTAAATTTTCCTCCTTACATGTATGCTGTCATTTGACAGTCACGCTGTATACTGCCACAGGAAAGGCAGTCGGCGCAGCCTGTGCTACACCAACGGTATTTTACCATAATAAGGAGGAAAAAGCTATGCCTTAAAGCATAATTTTATTAAACTTCCAAAAGCTGCGCCGCAGGCACCTGCAGCTCGTCAGCAATGCGAAATACCAAATCCATAGACGGACGCGCGTTGCCGTGTTCGATTTTACTTAAATATTGTGGAGTAATTCCGATCTGCTCTGCCAATACGCCTTGTCCAAGCTCAAGCACCAGGCGGTAATAACGGATTTTCTGTCCCATTTCAATATACTTGTTTCCATACATACACACTTCACTCCTTCTAAAGCTTCTCATCTATAGCATACTGCATCTGCAGAGTTGCTGCATGTAAAAAAAGGTGCGTAGTCTTAGATCTTAGTACTAACGGCTTAACCTTGTCTTAGCTTATCTATAGTATAAAAAATAGGATAGCCATATACTGGCTATCCTAAATTTTTTTCGACTTAATTTTAATTCACCGGCAACTCATGCCTGTCCACCACTTCTAATAGATCGCCCTGACTGCGTAGCCAAATGTCTATTCCCTGCCCGAATACCTCAGCCTCAATCAGCGTACCACGTTCATCCTCATCTAGCACCCTGGCCGTAGGCAGCCTATCAAGTACATATTCATAGCTTGAGCCCTTAAAGTAAAAGCGTAGCCGCTGTAAACGTCCACCATACATAAACTGTACACGCTTGCGGAATTCACCCTCCTTAAAGCGTTTGGCGTAGGGTACGTTAAAGTGCTTTTCGGTAACTTGGTAGCTGGTAATTCTGTCTATGCGGTAAATTGTCGGGAAAGGATCATCCAAGGCCTCCTGACAGATGTTTTCCTGCTCACGCGGAACAATGAAGCCGACAAGGTAAAAATAGAATTCTGAAAACATTATTCCCACCGGCTGCAGCAGACGGTCAACTTTAGTTGCATCGCCGCGTCGGTATTGCAGCAAAACCTCAAGCTGTGCACGCACAGCGCCGCCAAGCTCCCAAATCTTCTTCAAGACCAGATCCCGATGCTGTGGTTCTACATAAAGCAACTTTTCATTGCCTATGAGTTCGTTTACACGTTGCTGCTCTGTTTTGGGAATACAGCAGTCAATAAGCTTGTCTATAATGGGATAAAGCTCTTTTTTGGTAAAGGCCCTGCTTTCCAGCAGAATTTTGAGTGTGGCAAAAACCTCCTCGTTTGCCAAAAGATTACGCGAAGGTGGCACCAGCTGATAGGCTCCTAACTGCTTATTATAAACCAGGTCCTGAACTATTCCGGATGCCTCATTTTGCTCATGCAAAAAAGACCGTAAGTCATCTATATCACGCTGGATAGAACGCAAGGAACAACCAAAACGGTTTGCTTCTTCCTTTTTGTAAAGCAATTTGCCATCCACCAGCCGCGAATACATATATAACAAGCGGTCCTTAGCAATACGTAAATCAGTCATTATCATAGCCTCCCTGCTTAATTTTAGTGCAAAGCGGTTGCCGAAATTAATCTGTGCATGTATTAATTATAGCACATTTATTCTCTTTAGCAAACGCCTTGCCACCAAGCTTACCTTAATTGTAATACAGCAGGTAGACATATATTGTCAATCTTCAAATTTAATCATCCATATCCACTTGAACAAGCTTTCCTGCGCTTATTTGCAGTGTATCAGCTATTCTGAACAACAAATCTAGGCTTGGTCTGGCAGATCCATGCTCAAGCTTACTTAAATACTGTGGCGTAATGCCTACCTTTTCTGCAAAGCTTCCCTGATCCAGATTCGCAACTGTCCGATAATAGCGTATTTTTGCACCAATCAGCATATACCTTTCCGCAAACAACTGACTATAACTCCCTTCGAAAAAGTTCTTCAGTGTATCACTTATATTATAATAAAAATATTTTATTTTCACTTGCATTTGTAGATTAAATGCTTGC
>CAVAHH010000107.1:0-6685 GCA_963588395.1 bacterium | reverse complement strand
GCGTTAGCGTAGAAGACAGCTGCGCATACTTCATGTTAGCGTGAAAGTTATTCATATTTTCCTTATCAAAACGGTTTACCTCGTATTCCTCACGCACAAAGGACTTGATAACGCGTGGGGAGGATGCCACCTCCTGCAATACGGACGTAATATCTGCTGTAGCCTCCTGAATGCGGCTGCCGGACTTGCGGATACGCTTGCCGAAGCTGTCAATAAACCACAGAACGACCGGGAAGGTTGCAAAAGTAACCAAAAACAGCTTCCAATCCAAATATAACATCATAACGATGGAAACTACTAAAATTACGCTTTCAGTAAACATTTCCACAACGTTTTCTACCATTGCTGATTGCAGGGCGTTAACATCGTTAGTGACGTAACTCATGATAGTACCGGTTTTATTTTTATCGTAGAAGGACAGGCTCAAACGCTGCAGCTTTTCAAAAACCTCTTTACGGATATCAATAATCACACGCTGGCCTACATAGTTCATCAGATAGCTTTGGCCGTAATAAGAAATACCACGAATAATAAATACCACGACAATGCTGATAACAATGTAATTCAGCATTGAAGTATCCTTATCTCGTAGCACCTGGTCAACCATGTCCTTGATAACCCATGGCAGGTAGGCAGTACAACCGGAGGCAATGCCGGTGCAGATTATAGCTGCCAAGGCTCTCTGCCAATAACCTTTAACATATTTTAACGATCTTAAGTATAAATTCATTTTTTCTCCTCAGCTATTTTTAGTATTAATTGTGCTACGCGACCCACGGCGCCCGGCTCGCCCAAGCGCTGCTTCATATAGGCCAAATCCTTTTGCAATGCCTCCTGCCGCTCAGGTGCCAGCAGCTCCTTTGCTGTTTGCGCCAATCTTTGGGGTGTAAAGTCTTCCTGTAGCAGCTCCGGCAAAATAGTTTTACCGGCCACAATATTAGGCAGGCCGATATTAGGAATATTAATTACCAAGCGTACGATAAAGGCATTAAGTGCAGACGTACGGTAAACAATTACGCTGGGCAGACCACAAAGAGCTGCCTCCAGAGTAACGGTACCACTAGTTGCCAGTGCCAAATCTGCCACGCTAAACAGGTCATAGTTGTGCCCTTCGGTAATCTTCACGTCCAATCCGGAGGCTGCTATTTTTTTCTGCAGCATCGCCAGCGGTATTGTACCTGCACGCGGCATAGCAAACTGCACGTCCGGCATTCGCTCTTTGAGCAGCTTTGCTCCAGCCAAAAGCGTCGGCAGCATCTTTTCTATCTCCATCAGACGGCTTCCCGGCATAATCAGCACCAGCTTTTTACCAGCTTGCTTACCTGCCCATTTTTCGGCCTCGCTACGTTCCATTTCCGGGTGTACGATATCTAAAAGCGGATGACCCACAAACTCTACAGGTGCGCCTGCTTCCTTATATACGTCATACTCAAAAGGGAAAATACACGCCACCTTATCTACTATTTTAGCGACGTTTTTTGCACGTCCCTTGTTCCAGGCCCAAGCCGATGGTGCAATATACGATACAACCGGTATGCCCTTATCGTGTGCCAGCTTGGCCAGCTTCATATTAAAACCGGGGTAATCGACAACAACCAGGCAATCAGGCCTGCGTTCATCCATAACGCGTGCAAAAGCGCTACGCAGGCGGAATAAATCCGGCAGCTTGCGAATTACCTCCACAAAGCCCATAACGCCATGATCCTTGATATCCCACAATACCTCGCCACCGGCATTGCGCAGGGCATCGCCGCCCATACCAAATACCTCGGCGCTGCTGTCTAATTTCTTTATAGCAGCCGTCACAGCAGCTGCATGGATATCGCCAGAGGCTTCTCCGGCAGATATTAAAATTTTCGCCATGATGTCTCCTTGCATTAACCTATACATATTCAGTTTATATTATAACACAAAAAGCGGCTGACATAAGCTATCAGCCGCTAAGAAATGCGAAATTTTTACGATATTTATTTAACAAGAATCGTTATATTATGCTTATCTGCTAATGCAATTGTCTTTTCGCGCTCTGTAATCAGTGTATTGCCTGCCTCAATAATAATACCGGTCGCACCGGCGTAAATCATTGATTCCAACGTTTTAGTGCCAAAGCCGGGAATATCAAAGCGTTGATCCTGTGCAGGCTTGGCAGCCTTGGCCACAATCACGCCACCCTTACCCAGGTAACCACCGCGCAGAATACACGCATCCGTTCCTTCTATAGCTTCCACAGCCATCACTGCACGGTTCTTGACTACAACAGTCTGGCCAATATCCAAGCCGCCAATGGCTTTTGCCATTTCAAAGCCAAATTCCATATCCGCAAGCTCTGCTTCTGTCGGAGCACGCTTAGTCAGCACACCAGGCTGTGGCAAAAGCGGTTTTATCAAGAGCGTCTGATCCATTACCTCAATACCTTCGCCCTCCAGCTCCTTGACGATGGCATTCATGATTGTATCATCCTTGCGGTCAGGAACTGTGGCCAAAATCTTGATGGCACGCAAATCAGGAACAATAGCTCCGGCCTTATAAAGAACCTCCTTCGTCACCTTACCGATCATCGTGACCTTGGTAACCTTGTTCTTTTTTAAAGTAGAAATAATCTTGCCGATTTTACCGATGTTAATATCATAGTAAGCATCTACACTTGCAGGCAGCTCCTCATCAATACCAGGAACTACACCCACAGCAATTACGTGGTATCCCTGCTCTTTAGCAGAACGCGCCACCTCTACTGGCAGATGTCCCACACCTGAAAGTACGCCCAGCACATCCATACAGTTAACCTCTGCGGGTACGGATAATACCGCGTTCTACGTTACGCAAGAAACGCAGCAAATGCTCGATAGGCTCAGAGCTGTTGAGCTCCTGCTCCATGGTGCTGATAGCCTCCTGCAACGGCAGACCGCTACGATAGAGAATGCGGAAGGCCTTCTTCAGCTCACTGCGCTCCTCTACAGGCATGCCTGCGCGTGACAGACCGACGCTGTTAAGACCGGATACAAAGGCAGGATCACCGGCACAAATCATAAACGGCGGCACATCCTGGTTGCAGCGCGCCATACCGCCAATCATAGCATTACGGCCGATCTTGCAGAACTGATGTACTGCTGACAGGCCGCCGATAACAGCACGGTCCTCAACAATGACATGACCAGCCAAGGTTGCTACGTTAGACATAATTACATTATTGCCAACAATGCAGTTATGTGCTACATGTGTGTAGGCCATCATCAAAATATTATTGCCGATACGGGTTTCATTGCCCTCGCCCACTGCCCTGTTAACAGTACAGCATTCGCGGAAGCTGCCGCCATCACCAATAATCGTATAAGTCTTTTCACCCACAAACTTTAAATCCTGTGGCACCGCACCAATGGAGCAGCCAGGGAAAAAGCGGCAATTCTTGCCTATCTTAGTATATGGGTGGATGGTTACATGGGCACCAATGATACAACCATCACCAATTTCTGTATTTTCATCAATCACAGCATATGGCCCTACGCTTACGTCCTTGCCCAAAACAGCGGAAGGATGAATAATAGCGGTAGGATGAATACCACTAGCCGGCAGTATAATTGAAGACATTACTTTCACTCCCCAAACAAATATTAATCAAGCAATTAAATACAAAATATAATACTATAATCACCTGTCCTAGTCTTTTTTCACCTGTCAAAAAGCATGTTTAAATGAATTTAGGCTTAATTATAGCTTTTTTTTGCAGTATTACTTTCTTTTACAGCTATTTTTGTATTTTTTGCTGATTATTTTTCCTTGGGATCCATAATTGCGAAGGTGCAATCACATTCGCAGGCAACCTTACCATCTACGCGACCTTCACAGTGGATAATACCCATGTTAGCACGCATAATCTTGGTAACCTCAGCGGTGGTTATAACCTGGTCGCCAGGTACAACCTGCTTGCGGAAGCGGACGTTGTCAATCTTAGCAAAAACAGCAATCTTACCACGGTTTTCTTCGGGGTACAGCATAGCAACGCCACCAACCTGAGCCATCGCCTCGATTAAAAGCACACCCGGCATTATCGGTTCATTGGGAAAATGTCCCAAAAACTGCATTTCATTGGCAGTAATATTCTTTATACCAACTGCGCGCTTCATCGGTTCTATTTCTAGAATGCGGTCCACCAACAGCATAGGATAACGGTGCGGCAGAATTTTTTTAATTTCATTGATATCTAAGACTGTCATTATTTACTCCTCCTTTGTTCTGTAAGCCTGAATCTGCTTGGCAATCTTGGAATTAAAGGCATGACCTGTTTTTACTGCTATCACGTGCGCCTTAATAGGTCCCAACAAATATAAATCGCCTACTGCGTCAAGAATCTTATGCCTGATAAGCTCGTTATCATAACGGGGAACAGAAAGAATCTTTTCCTCGTCAAAAACTACGACATTTTCCAGCGAACCACCCAAGCCAAGCCCCATCTTACGTAACATTTCCAGTTCATTTGTAAAGGCAACCGTCCTGGCAGCCATGATTTCTTTTTTGAAGCTTTCCTTGTTTAGCTCAATATCAAAATATTGCGTTCCCAGCATCGGATGACTATTAATCGAAGTAAAGGACACCCTGTAGCCATCGTAGGGCAAAATAGCGATATAGCGGTCGCCATCATAGACAGAAAACGCCTTATCAACGGCGTATATTTTACGCTCTGCCTGCTGAGCTATAGGCCCAGCCTCTTCAATCAGCTCGCAGAACACCTTGGCACTGCCGTCTGTAACAGGCGGCTCAGGTGAAGACATTTCTATGCGGATATTATCAATCGCAAGCATAGACAAAGCCCCCATCAGATGTTCTACTGTAAAAACCTCGGCACCATTAGCGCTGAGGGTTGTTGCTTTTATCGTGGAGCTGACATTTTCAGCCAAGGCTTTGATTTCCGGTCTGCCAGGCAGGTCTGTACGGACAAATACTATACCTGTATTTTCAGCCGCCGGCTTGAGCGTCATCAGCACGTCCTTACCCGAATGCAGGCCAATGCCGGAATAGGACACTTCCTTAGCAATTGTATGCTGGTACTCTTTTATTTGCTCGGTCATTTTGCTCCTCCTTTTTCTAATAGTTATTTTTTCTTTCCAAAACGCTGTCTGCCATCCTTCCAGCGGTCATGCACCCAAAACCACATTTCAGGATGATCAATGATTTCATGTTCCAAAATAGTTACCAACTCACGGGTAACAGTGTAAAAATCTTGTTCTTTATTTTTTGTTTTGGGAGTATATAATGGTGGATAAATCTTAGCTGTACAAGTGCCGTTTTCATTGTTATGCAAAAAAATCGGCAGAATCGGCGAGCCGTAAATACGCGAAAGTGCTGCGGGTCCCAATGGAATAATAGACTGCTTGCCAAATAAATCAATCTGAACACCATCGTCATTGGTATCCTGATCAAACAGCACACCTAAAAGCTTTTTCTCACGCAGCATGCGGCTGATAGCCAAAAGGCCATGCTCACCACGGTTATAGGTGACCTGCTGTCCCACCATCTGACGGAACTCATTTATCAGCTTATCCATATAACCATTGTTCTGCTTACGCGTGATTGAAAGCATGGGATAACCATGAAGTGCCACCGTCGCCCCCAAAAGCTCCCAGTTGCCATAATGACCCGTTGCCATTATGACACCCTTGCCTTGGGCATAAGCAGCCTCCAGATACTCCAAGCCTTCCACATGCACCTTGGCATTGATATTATCCTTGTTGAGCAGTGGGAAGCGCATTACCTCTACCACCATGCGTCCAAAGCGGTGCAGGCTGTCCACAGCAATCTGTTGCGCCCGCTCTTCATCTACGCCAAGACATTCGTGGATATTGGCTGCTGCCATCTGCATACGCCACTTAGGCACCACCAATACAGCCACACTGCCTAAAAACTTCGCCACCAGCTTACGTAGCCACAACGGCGAAACACACATTAACTTACTAAAAAGCTTGACTATATAATAACCTAACAAGCTTTCACCACCTAAAATTTATTTTTTCAGCTCTGCCAGTTCCTTTTCCAAGGCCTTGAGACGTTTGAGCATATCGCCAACCTTACGCACACTAGCCTCCTGACGCAGCCATTCTTTCATCGGCATAGCAGGGAAGCCGCCCATAACGGAATTATCCGGTACATTATTGGTAATTCCGGTCTTGCCACCAAAGACACAGTTGTTACCGATAGTAATATGACCAACCGTGCCAACCTGTCCGGCAAAGGTAACATTGTTGCCAACGGTTACACTGCCGGAAATGCCCACATGCGCAACAACCAGACAGTTTTCTCCCAGCACATCGTTATGTCCCAAATGTACCAGATTATCGATCTTCGTTCCTTTACCCACAATCGTACTGTCAACAGTTGCACGATCAATGCAGGTGTTGTTACCAATTTCCACATCATCACACAGCACTACGTTACCAGTTTGCAACACCTTGCTGTGCTTACCGTTCTGGGTAATATAACCAAAGCCATCACCACCGATGACCGCACCTGCCTGCAAAATAACACGATCCCCCAATACACAGTCCTCACGAACAGTAGTGTTAGGATAAAGAGTGCAGTCCTTGCCCATTTTTACACGCTTGCCTACATAAGCATGCGGATAAATTACGCAGCCATCGCCCACTACTGCATCATCCTCAATAACAGCAAAGGGTTGTATTGCTACATTGGCACC
>CAVAHH010000106.1:0-6704 GCA_963588395.1 bacterium | reverse complement strand
GTATTTACACTGTTGGTACATCTCTGTTCGCCGTTGTCGCTATCTTCCTGTGGGGCGGCGACACCATCCGCAACTTCTCCTTTGCGATGCTGGTGGGTTTTTCCAGTGGTGCCTACACCTCTACGCTTTTGGCAGGTCCCTTGTGGATGCTGCTGCGTAAGCTGACACCGGGCAAGGATTGATAATAAAATATTTGTGCTTTACAGGACGTGCCGTTATGAAGGCGCGTCCTGTATTTTTATGTTATAAAGCGATAAATGCAAAGTATGGTGCCGTTTGATTAATTGCCAAGCTAATGTCAACATTTGCAGGTAGCAAAGAGATTGTCGCGTAAAATGCGACCACTTTACATTGGAAGAATGTTATAATAAAATAGCCTGGTTTATTATTTATAAGTATAATAGTTGGCCAACCATTAAATGTGATATACTAGAACCAACTACATTTTAGAATAATATATAGTTAAGGAGAACGGCAAGGATGAGCAATAATAATGCTGTACAGGGTATGTCGATTCAAAAGAAGGCGACTAATTTATTTGACTACCTAAAGGCGATGCAAAAGCAAAACGAGAGCGTTGTAGCAAATTATGAAGATTATGTAGGCGAAGAGTGGCACAAGCTTATTAGCGAGCTTCCGCTTGATGATACAGAAAACATTGATTTTAATTACTGTGATTATGTACAAAATGCTGATTATGGGGCCTTAGAAGAAAAAGCTTATATCTTAAAAGTGCATAACCCTTTACTGGAATCTTGTCCTGAGCCGCCTGATAAATTAGGGCCTTGGCTTTTGTCTGGTTGGGATGATTACACAGTGGAGCAGCCTGTCCTGCTGGAAAAAATCGCTATAAAGGGAACTAATCCTGTGCAATATCGCAGTTTTAATAGTGTGTTTGACTCTGAGCTGATGTATAAAAAATGGCTTGCCAAGAGGGAGCTTTGGCGCAAGCGTCAATTAATGTTAGCTAAGACTAGACGGTTATTCGACGAGTTGTTTGTTAATAGGCAAAACTTGCTAAAGGCTGATGGTGAGCTAGAGCTGATTATAGCTAATGGTGTGCTTAGAATAAAAAAACAAGCACGAATTTGTCATCCGATTTTGCTCAAGCGTGTAGGTATTGAATTTGATACTCAGAAAAATGATATTTACATTAAGGATGTCGATAGCAATAGTATTTTTAATATAGAATTGTTTAATGACGTGGATGGTATTGAACATACTGTGGCACAAGGTGCTGATAATGAAAATGCTAATAAGCAGTATTATCCCTTTGACCGAAACGAAGCAAAAGCTTTTTTAGAACGTACCATTCATGCGCTATCATCGCAAGGTCGCTATTTTGAGAGCAGTAAAGAAGCACAAGAGGATGATGATGCTCAATATTCGTTATCTTGGGAGCCAATGTTTATCTTGCGTAAACGGCCAAGCGGCATGGCAAAAATGATAGACAGAATTAAGGAGCGCATAGAAACTACTGGTGAAGTGCCGGTGCATTTACAGGAGATTTTAGAGCCTGGTAGTAGCAAGGTAGTTGATGTTGAGGCTGTAGATGAGAGTATAGAGGAAAAACTGGCTGCTGTTGGTGGTGAGTCGATAAATATATTGCTTCCTAAGGAAGCCAACAGGGAGCAGCTTGAAATTGCTAAAACTATAGGCTGCAATGATGCTATGGTGGTGCAGGGACCACCTGGTACCGGTAAGACTCACACCATTGCCAATTTGTTGGGAAATTTTTTGGCAGAGGGCAAGCGCGTGCTTGTAACCAGTCACACGAACAAAGCACTGAAGGTATTAAAGGACAAGGTGGAGCCACAGCTGCAGCCATTGTGTGTTTCTGTGTTGGATGACTCTAAAAAGGATATAGAGAGCTCCGTGGAAAGAATTGCTCGTTTTTCAGAACCGGCTTCTGAATTACAAAAGAAAATCAAAGAAAAGCAAATAGAACGTAATGATATCATTAAGAGGCTAAGTAATATCAGAAAGACGCTTTTCCAAATACGCAACCAGCAATGTAATACTATAGTGCTAAATGGGGAAGCGTTTTCGCCTATGGGAGCCGCAAAATATCTAGATAGTAACAGAGATTTGCTGCAGGATATAATCCCTGGTGCTGTTTTGGCACATGATGCCTTGCCGCTGGCATTTGACGAATTGGCAGAACTATATTCCAGTAATGACCAAGTGAGTGCGGAGGAGGAGCAGCAGCTGGCGTGCAGGCTGCCAGAGCTGGATGCGATATGGAGTAAGGAAAAATTTACGCAGCTTGTCAATAGCTTTAATGAGAATAAAAAACTAATGGAAAAGTTTGCGCAAGATAATAAATGGTGCTTTTATGCCGGTCCTAGAGATGGTGTTGCCGTTAATGTACAGGGAAACACCATGGAGTTTCAGCTGCAAATGAAGGACCAACTGTTGGAATTGCGAGAGTTGTTGCAGAATTTACCAGATTTTGAGCCGTGGCAACAGGTTATTATCGCAGATGGCAGAAGCGGCGCCAAAAAAGATAGTTGGTATCAGCTCATAGCCAAAATAAACCAAGCTTATACGCAATACGTAGCGGTGCAGCAGCTGTCGTTTGGTAAAGAGGTGACCTTTACAAATGTACAGGAAGCCAAGAAACATTTTGACGATTACTGCCAATTGGCAGAATCTGATGGAAAGATTGGTTTTTTACAAGGACTGTTTAATAGTAGCTTAAAGAGAGCTAAAGAGCTGGTTTTTATTAACGATAGTCAGATAAATAGCAGGGATGATGCTATTTTGGTTGTGGAAGCATTAAAGCTTAACGATTTGGAAAATGTATGTCAGATTGCTTGGAAGCAGTTGTTTGGCAGTCAGGTGCTGGATTACAAGTCGGTTGGCGTAGAAACAGCGGTCAAATATGCAAAATCTATCACTAATTTGTTAGATTGGTACAATGGTCGATATGTTGGCTTGCTCAAGCAGGTAGAAGACGCAGGAATTGCTGTACAAAAATTAGATGGCAGACAGGAGCTGGTATCTGATTTAGAAAATCTGCAAGCTTCCTTGAAATTTGCTAAAGGAATGTTACCCGAGCTTTTAACAGGTGTGATTGCTGTTATAGACTGTAAAGTTGCCCTTACTAGTTTGCGAAAATATTATAACACCTTGACTGCTGGTGATCTGGCTCAGGCTGATAGCTGTGTTAAGCTGGCAGCAGCAGTAGACAGTAGGAATGTTGAAGCTTATGCAGATGCACGCAATGCATTGGTTTTGCTAATAGCAAAATATAGCTTACAAGGCAAGCGTTATAACGCTTTGCAAAAAATAAACTGTTATGCTCCGGAATGGGCGCAGGCTATAAAATCACGCAAGGGTATTCATGGTGGTAATAGCGTTCCTAAAAATATTGCTGATGCCTGGAAATGGAAGCAGCTGGAGCTGAAGATAAATATAATCAATAATTGTGATTACAACGAGCTGCAAAAACAAGCATTAGTTTTAGCTAAGGATTATCACAGGGCCACGGCAGATTTAGCTGCGGCCAAGGCGTGGTATGGATTACAAAGGCGCTATGCTAACAATGGTGTGATGCGTAATGCTTTAAAGGGCTGGGTAGAGCTGGTAAAGAAAATTGGTAAGGGCACCGGTAAGAATGCGGAATTCTATAGAAGAGAGGCTCGTAAGAAGCTAACAGAATGTCAAAATGCAGTACCTGTGTGGATTATGTCTATTAGCAAGGTTTTAGAGAGCATTGATCCTTTAACTATGCAGGAGCCGTTTGATGTGGTGATTGTGGACGAGGCAAGCCAGGCAAACTTAACCTCTCTTGCTGTAACGTTTTTAGGTAAAAAGCTTATTGTTGTTGGTGATGATAAACAGGTTAGTCCGTTGGCGGTTGGTGTAGATTTGGCACCTATAAAAAGCAAGGCTGATTTGTATATTTCACAATGGATTCCTAATCCCAATTTGTTTGAACCTAAGGATTCCTTGTATTCTATTGCGTCGGTTTCCTATCCGACACGAATGCTGCTGGAGCATTTTAGATGCGTGCCGGAGATAATAGGCTTTAGTAACATGCTTTCGTATGACTACCAAATTAAACCTTTGCGTGAGGCGTCAAGCAGCAAGCTTCTGCCGGCGGTTATTAATTACAGGGTTGATGGTCAGCGTGAAGCCAAAAAGACTAATCCGACAGAGGCAAAGGCCATTGCTGCCCTGCTGCAGTCCTGTATAGAGCAGCCTGAATATGCAGGAAAAACCTTTGGCGTAATTTCCCTGCTTGGTAAGGAACAAGCTAACTGTATTCAAAAAGAGCTGCTTAAAACAATCAGTAATGTTGATTATGAGGAGCGGCAGATTATTTGTGGTGACTCTGCCAACTTTCAGGGGGATGAGCGTGATGTTATCTTTTTGAGCATGGTAGACAGCAACGAGGGTGATGGAGTATTGAACCTCAGAGGTGATGGTGCCGGTGATACTTATAAAAAACGCTATAATGTTGCAGCAAGCAGGGCCAAGGATCAGCTTTGGGTAGTAAATTCTCTGGATGAACAGAACAGCTTAAAGGATGGCGATTTGAGACGGCTGCTTTTGAGCTATGCCAAAAGTCCCAAAAACTATAGGCAGGCAGAGGAGCAGGTGGAGAGATACTCAGAATCCCCCTTTGAGGAGGCAGTTGCTAAAGCGCTTGTAAGCCGTGGCTTCCACATTGTGCAGCAGTGGGAGGTTGGTGCTTATCGTATAGATATGGTTGCTGTTTACAAAAAACGTAAGATAGCAATTGAATGTGATGGTGAGCGTTATCATAGCGGTGCAGATAAAATACTAGAGGATATGCAGCGTCAAACGATTTTGGAACGTCTTGGCTGGACCTTTATCCGTATACGTGGTAGCGAGTATTATGCTGACCCAGAAAGCACGATAAACAGAGTAGTAGCACTTTTGCGCAATTATGGAATTGAGGAAGAAAGCACGATAACGGCAACGCCAAAAGAGAGGGATACGGAATTGTTGCAGCGTGTTAAGCAGAGGGCAAGTGAGCTTTTAGCAGGTGCAGAGCCGAAGCCGCCAAAGCCAGAACCGTCAAAGCCAAAGCTGGAGCTACCGAAGTCAAAAGCGAAGTTAGAGCCAGTACCACTGAAGCCAGAACCAAAGTCAGAGCCGTCAAAGCTAAAGCTGGAGCTACCGAAGCTAGAACAGGAACCAGCGAAGTCAAAGCCAGAGCCACTGAAGCTAGAACCAAAGTCAGAGCCGTCAAAGCCAAAGCTGGAGTTGCCGAAGTTAAAAGCGAAGTCAGAGCCAGTGCAACCTGACGTTTTAGCTGGACTAAAGAAATTCTTAGACAGTAAGAATGTGAAGTATGAAGATAAAAGGAATAAGGGCGGTGCATTTTGGATTAAAGGCGGCGGAGATCTGGCGAAAGTTATTTCAGAAGCAAAGGCGAAATTCGATTTTGAATTTAAACTATATGACAGTAAGAATAAATGGTTACTTAGTGGAGTGAAAAAAGTACCAGATAAAGCTATAATCGAATTGTTACAATCCCAAAATATCCAATACATAGATAATAGAGCTAAGAATGGCGGCTTATGGGTTATTGGTAACAAAAGCTTGGAGGGCAGACTAAAAAAAGTAGATGAAAGGTTTGGTACAAAATTTAACTATGTAATTTCTGGTGGTCTAGCGACAAACCATAAATCAGCTTGGTGGACAAGGTAGAGTTGCTCCCATTTTTGGCCTCATTTTTATAAAAAACTTTACAAAAACCTTGCTATTAGGGCGCAAGATATGGTATACTATCATAGTATTTGAACCAAGGCTTGGCAGTTTGCTACTCCAACGGCTGCTATGCTTATGGCAATTTTAAAATTTTAGGAGGCAAAAACATGTTAACTAGCGAAGCTAAACAAGCAGTAATTCTCGACAACGCACGTCATGAAGGCGACACCGGTTCTCCGGAGGTACAAATTGCAGTTCTGACCGAACGCATCAAATATTTGACTGAGCATCTGAAGGAGCACAAAAAGGATCATCATTCCCGTCGTGGCCTGCTGAAAATGGTAGGTAAACGTCGTGGTCTGCTGAACTACCTGGCTGGCAAGGATATTGAGCGTTACCGCGCAATCATCACTAAGTTGGGCATCCGCAAATAATAGGCTTAAAAATTAGGGACTGTGGAAAAACGATTCTTCGTTTTTCACAGTCCCTAATTTTTTATCCTAACATTGCTTTTGCACTGCTATGGTTATTCTACTTTGAAATCAACCAGAGAAGCCATGGCTTTTGAGGCTTCCATCTGAAGCACTACACTAGAAGCTTTGATGCTGCTGTAAGCAAGAACTTCTTGTTTTTCGTTACTTTTGCAGCATACGACGTTACCGCGCAGGTACTTTCCCGTTCTGCAATAGCCGTAAAGTATACTTGCCAGAGGGTTTGGAGCAAGTTCTTGTTTACTTTGATTATCGGCGTCGAATACCAAAATACATTTGGAACCGAGAGGCTCTGGAGGCTGCTGAGTTTGAATATGCTCGCATCCAATAAGGCCGCAAAGCTCCTGCTCAGTCACTACAGACCCTTGACACTCAACTTTTTTGACCTTGCTTTCGCCGTTTTTGCACTCGAAAAGGACGACATAGTTTTTACCCATTTACATTCCACCTTTCGAAAAACATTTAGTGATATAATCACTGCCTTATTAATTATAACAGCTTTTACATATTATAGCAAAACTGTTACTC
>CAVAHH010000105.1:0-6807 GCA_963588395.1 bacterium | reverse complement strand
CCTCCCTCCTAGCTTCCACCTTACTTTAAAAATAAATTTTACAGATTTTTAAGATAATGATATAATGAGTACAGTTGTGTTCGCAGGCCGCACGCGCAGCGGCTGCAAGTAAACCAGGCAACGCCTGATTTAGGAGGAAGTATTATGGATAACAACACACATGTAAACGACCTGGCAGCGCAGGTCCTCAAGGAAAACAAGTCCCAAAAGCAAAGGCGCAGGCTCATCCTGTGGCTGCTGGCGCTGGTAATTGGCGCGACGCTTGGCTATTTGGGCAATAAGCCGCTCAACGATTTATTTAACTTTATCGCCACCGTGTATACGCGCCTCTTCCAGTTCATCGCCGTCCCCACCATCGCGCTGGCTGTGATCACAACGCTGGCCGCGCTGGGCAGCAAAAAGGAGACAGGGCGCATCTTTGCCCACGCCGTTGTCTACACGCTGCTCACCACCTTCTTCGCCGCCGGCATCGGCCTTGCCATTTACCTGTGGGTGGCGCCGGGCAACCTGCCTGCCGACGTGGTGGGCCTGGGCGCGGGGCAGGTGCCGCAAAAGCTGGGCACTGTGAGCTATTATGACCACATTTTGGGCGTCGTCCCCAATAATATGCTGCAGCCCTTTTTGTCGGGCAACGTGCTTTCTGTAATGCTGATTGCCGCAGCGCTGGGCCTGGGGCTGGCGTTTATGCCCAAGACAGAAAACCGCGAGGTGCTGCTAAAGGGCATCCTGGGCCTGCAGGAGCTGCTCTTTACGCTCATCAACGCCCTGCTTTTTGTGCTGCCCCTGGGCATTTTGGCCTTTGCCGCGCAGCTTTCGGCGCAGATTGAGGCAGGCGTCATCGTGGGCGCCCTGGGTAAGTACACCCTTGTGATCATGGCCAGCAACTTTGTGCAGTTCTTTTTTGTCTTGCCGCTCTTTTTGTTGGCACGCGGGCTCAACCCCGTCACCGTCTTTAAGCAGATGTCCCCTGCCCTGGCGGTGGCGCTGTTCACCAAAAGCAGCGCCGGCACGTTGCCCGTGACGCTGGCCTCGGCCGAGCAGAACATGCGTGTCAACACCGCGGTATCGCGCTTTGTGCTGCCCATCTGCACCACCATCAACATGAACGGCTGCGCCGCCTTTATCCTCATCACCTCGCTCTTTGTGATGCAAAACGCGGGCCTGGAGCTTTCTATGTCCACCATGCTCACCTGGCTGGTGATCGCGGTGCTGGCTGCCGTGGGCAATGCCGGCGTACCTATGGGCTGCTACTTTTTGACGCTGTCGCTGATGAGCGGCATTGGCGCCCCCATCGGCATTATGGGCGTAATTTTGCCTATTTACACTATTATTGATATGATCGAAACTGCCGAAAACGTCTGGTCCGATTCCTGCGTCTGCGCTATGACCGACCACGACCTGAAGGGCAAGCTGCAGGAGGAAAACGCGTAAGCGATAAATTGGCACCACCAAAAAAAGAGAGGCACGACGCCTCTCTTTTTTTCTGCCTATAAACTTATTTATCCTTGTTTTTGAGCATCTGCTCCAGGGTGTGCCAGCCAAGCACGGCGCACTTTACGCGCGCAGGCATGTGCGACACGTCCTGCAGCACGCCTGCCTCCTCCAGCTCGTCAATTTCTTCCTCGCTGGCGCTGCCCTTGATCATGCGCAAAAAGATGTCTGCCAGGCGCAGGGCCTCCTCCTCGCTTTTGCCGATGACCAAGTCGAGCATCATATCAGCGCTGGCCTGGCTGATGGCGCAGCCGCTGCCGACGAAGGCACCGTCCACCACCTTGCCGTCCGCCAGCTTAAGCTTCATGGTGATGTCATCACCGCAGCTGGGGTTGTAGCCACGCATTTCCATGTCGGCGCCCTCCAGCTCGTGCTTATGCTCGGGGTGCATGTTGTGGTCTATCAAAATTTCGTTATAAAAGCTTCTGTTATCTGCCATAGCCCATTCTCTCCCTTATCGTGCTCAGGCTGCTGATAAAGCGCTGCACGTCCTCCGCGGTATTATAAAATGCCAGGCTGGCGCGCGCGGTGGCGCCTGTGCACAGGTGGTCCAGCAGCGGCTGGGCACAGTGGTTGCCTGCGCGGATGTTCACGCCGTCGGCATCCAAAATGGCGGCAATATCGTGCGGATGCACGCCGTCCACCGTAAAGGTGAGGATGCCCTTGTGCTCGGCAGCGGTTTTGCCGCCCACGATGCGCACGCCCTCGATTTGCTGCATAGCGTCAAACGCCAGCTTGGTGAGTGCTGCCTCACGCGCTTCGATGACGTCAAAGCCGATGCTGTTGATGTAGCCGATGGCGGCAGCAAGGCCTGCGGCGCCGGCTGCGTTGACCGTGCCTGCTTCAAATTTGTGCGGCAGCGGTGCGTACTCCTGGCCGTCGCGGCTCACGAAGCTAATCATTTCGCCACCGCTGAGGAAGGGAGGCATAGCCTCGAGCAAGGCCTTTTTGCCGTACAGCACGCCTATGCCCATGGGGCCCAGCATCTTGTGACCGCTGAAGGCGACAAAATCGGCGTCCATTTTTTGCACGTCAATCGCCATATGCGGCGCGCTCTGCGCTGCGTCAATAACAGCCACGGCACCCACCCTATGAGCGGCGCTGATGGCCTTGGCGATGGGGTTGAGGCGGCCCAAGACGTTAGAAACCTCGGCCATAGCCACGATTTTGGTTTTATCGGTAACTGCTGCGTCGATAGCCTCGTCACTGACGCTGCCGTCGGCCGCACATTCGATGTACTTTACTACTGCGCCCGTCTGCGCTGCCACCATGCGCCACGGCAGCATATTGCTGTGGTGCTCCATAATCGTGGTGACGATCTCGTCGCCTGCCCTAAGGTTGTGCAAACCATAGCTGTAGGCGATCAAATTAAGGCTTTCCGTGGTATTGCGGGTGAAGATAATCTCCTGCTCGCTTTTGGCGTTGATAAATTTTTGCACAGCTGCGCGTGCGTCCTCATATATATCCGTTGCCTGCATAGCCAAATCGTACAGGCCGCGCAGGGGGTTGGCGTTGTGCGCCAGGTAAAACTCGCGCTCTGCTTCAATTACGCACAAGGGCTTTTGCGTTGTCGCCGAATTATCCAGGTAGGCAACGTCCTTGGCCTGCAGCAGCGGGAAATCCTTTTTATAATCCCATGCAAGTATATCCTTATCATTGACCATCTGCCATCACTCCTTCCAGATAACGCTGCACCAGCGCTACAGTTTCCTCATCATCTATTTGGCGGCACAGGGCGTCGATCTTGGCCTTGGCCATCATGTTCACTGCCTCCTGCTCGCTAAAGCCGCGGCTCATCAAATAAAACAGCAGCTCCTCGTCCAGCTTGCCGATGCTGGCGCCGTGGTTGCCCTGCACGTCCTCCTCGCTGCACAAAATCAGCGGGATCGTCTGGTTCACCACGTCGTCGCTTAAAAGCAGCACGGTTTCCTTTTCGTCGCCCACGGCGCCTGCGCAGCCGTTTTTGAAATCAATCGTACCACGGTACAGCTTGCGTGCTCCCTGCTGCAAAACGCCGTCCGCGCTCATGTTGCAGGTGGTCTTTTTGCCGTAGTGGTTGGCGATAAAGTTCATGTCCAGCTGTTGCCCACGGCGGCCGTAGTAGCCCACGGCGGCGTTAAGGCTGCTGCCCTCGCCCGTAAGCTCTGCACGCACACCGTCATAAATCTTATCTGCACCCAGCACCAGCTGCAAAACCTCAAGGCCTGCACCAGTGCCAAGATCGGCACCCACGTCGTTGATATGTACAAAGCCCCTGCCCAAGAGCTGCACCTGCACCAGCTTCACCCTGGCGCCTGCGCCCAAAAGCAGCTTGGTCTGCACGCTGGCCTCGCCTGCGGCCGCAGCTGTGGAAATATAAGTCATCACCACCGTCAGGTCGCTACCTGCGTGGGCATCAATTTCCAGACGGTTGTAGCATTTATCGTTATCATTATAGCGCAGCGTTACAGCGGCCACGCTCTTGCCGGCATCGGCCACCAGGCGCAGGCTCTGCCCCTCGCCCAGCCTTGCCATATCGGTGCCCACGCCCGTGGGAACTGCGGCAAAGGCCATGCCGTGCACTGCGCAGGGGGTGCTGCCGCAGCCGCAGGCAGTGCTGTTATTTTTATTCAAGCAGACGCTGCCCTCTAGGGACACACGCGCCTCGCACACATCCTGCGGCACGCTAAGGCCCTGCAGGACGCTGTCATTCATCTTTAACCTGTTCCAGGTGGGAACAGGAAGCTGGTTTAATGTTAAATCCTCTAGCATTTCCGTTCCCTCCTTAACCTATGCTGCCCTGCATCTCCAGGCGGATGAGGTTGTTCATCTCCACCGCATATTCCAACGGCAGCTCCTTGGATACGTTATCAGCAAAGCCGCTGACGATCATCGCCCTGGCCTCCTCCTCGCTGATGCCGCGGCTCATCAAATAAAATACGGCGTCATCACTGATGCGGCCGATCTTAGCCTCGTGGCCGATATCGGCGTCGGCAGTGCGCACATCAATCGCAGGGATGGTGTCCGAGCGCGAAATATTATCCAGCATCAGGCTTTGGCAGGAAACCGACGACTTGGCCTGCTTGGCCTTGTTGGTAACCACCACGCTGCTGCGGAAGGTGCTGATGCCGCCGCTCTTGGAGATAGAACGGGTATTGACCACGCTGGAGGTTTTGGGAGCGTTGTGCACCACCTTGCAGCCTGTGTCCAGGTTCTGCCCGTGGCCGGCGAAGGTGACGCCCGTAAACTCGCTGCGCGCGCCCGTGCCGTTTAAAATGCTCATGGGATACAAATAAGAAACGTGCGAGCCAAAGGAGCCCGACACCCATTCGATAGTGCCGCCCTCGGCGACGATGGCACGCTTGGTGTTGAGGTTATACATATTCTTGGACCAGTTTTCGATCGTGGAATAGCGCAGCTTGGCGTTTTTGCCGATAAACAGCTCCACGCAGCCTGCATGCAAATTGGCCACGTTATACTTAGGCGCGCTGCAGCCCTCGATAAAGTGCAAATCCGCGCCCTCCTCCACGATAATCAGCGTATGCTCAAACTGGCCTGCGCCCTTGGCGTTCAGGCGAAAATACGACTGCAGCGGGATCGCCACGCTGACGCCTGCAGGCACGTACACAAAGGAGCCGCCGCTCCACACCGCGCCGTGCAAAGCCGCAAACTTGTGGTCATAGGGGGTGACGAGCTTCATAAAATGCTCGCGCACCATCTCGGCGTAGGGGCCGTTTAAGGCGCTTTCCATATCGGTATAAATAACGCCCTGCTCCTCCACCTCCTTGCGCACATTGTGGTACACCAGCTCCGAATCATACTGCGCGCCCACGCCTGCCAGGCTTGTCTGCTCGGCCTGCGGAATGCCCAATCGCTCAAAGGTATCCTTAATATCCGCGGGAACATCCTCCCATTTACCCTGCATCGCCGTGTTAGGACGCACGTAGGTGACGATGTTTTCCATATGCAGCCCCTCGATAGAGGGTCCCCAGTTGGGGATCTGCAGGCTGTTATATATTTCCAAAGACTTGAGGCGGAACTCGCACATCCATTCGGGGTCGTGCTTTTCGCGTGAAATCTTTTCCACGATCTCCTGCGTAAGGCCCTCTTGGATGCGGTAGGCATCCTTGTCCTCGTTACGGAAGTCATAAAGACTTCTGTCTATATCTTCAACATAGGTTTTTTCTTCCATATTCTCCACCAATTACTCTTTATTTTGCCAAAAACTGCTCAAAGCCGTGCCTGCTGACCTCGTCCACCAGCTCGGGGCCGGCGTTCTTGATGATCTCTCCCTGCGCCAGGATGTGCGTTTTATCAACATGCAAAGCGTCCAAAATCTTGGTGTTGTGCGTAATAATCAGCAGCGCGCCCTGACGGTGCTCCTGAAAGGTTTTGATGCCCTGGGACACAATCTTCACCGCGTCCACGTCCAGGCCGCTGTCGGTTTCGTCCAAAATTGCCAGCTTGGGGTTGAGCATGAGCAGCTGCAAAATTTCGGCCTTCTTCTTTTCGCCGCCGCTAAAGCCGGTGTTTAAATCGCGCTCTGCGTACTTGGCATCCATCTGCAAAAGCGCCATCGCCTGACGCAGCTCCTTGCGAAAATCCCACGCCTTAATGCGCACGCCGCGCTGCTGCTCGAGCGCCGTCTTTAAAAAGCTGCTGAGGCTGATGCCCGGCACCTCCAGCGGATTCTGGAAGGACAGAAACAAGCCTGCCTTGGCACGCTTATCCACGGCCATATTGGTAATATCCTCGCCGCCAAAGCGGATGGCGCCGCCTGTGACGGTGTATTTGGGGTTGCCCATGAGCGCGTAGCCCAGCGTGGACTTGCCTGCGCCGTTGGGGCCCATCAACACATGGGTTTCGCCCGGCGCGATATCAAGATTAATATTATGCAGGATCTCTTTGTCTTCAACATTGACCACCAGATCCTTTACCTCTAATAATTGCTCTGCCATATTTATCCTCCAATCGAGGCAGTGCGCAGCGCGCCACCTCTATAATTTTAATTCCCATATTTTCAGTATGAATTCCATACACTATTATAAAATTATTTCTGTAAGTATGCAAGCTTTCGCCCAAAATATCGGCGCTAAATTTGCAAAAATGTTGCAAAGTGCGCACCAAAATTTCCTTGTAGCCGCATTCTTATCATTATATAATATTTTTAGAAAAAATTATAGTGAGGTGCAGCAAATTATGGCAAAGCAGGCAAAATTTACCGTCTACGAAAAGCTGTCCAAAAAACAGCAGCGCGCAATTGACCAGGCCAAGCGTGGCAGCTGGGGACTGGTCAAGCCCGTCACCAAGGTTAAGCCGTCGGGCAAGGTGTATAAG
>CAVAHH010000104.1:0-6808 GCA_963588395.1 bacterium | reverse complement strand
GTGCTCCAGGACGCAACGCTTGGAGCACTGCACGTAAGGAAAGTGATACGGTAGAGATTCAAAGTGGCTTTTTCAATGGTTATACTACGGGTACGCCCTTGTGCGCACGCATAGTCAACAGCGACCAGCATTCCAAGGATTACAGCATCCTGGCTGATAAAATGCGTCCGGGACACGCTGATTACGCCGGACACGTGCGCTACCAGGGCTTTAATGATTACCGTGGCGGCGGCCACTTTTCTGGCAGGATAACAGCACCGCTGGTGTTCGCAGGAGCAGTGGCTAAGCAGGCACTGGCGCAGCAGGGGATTGTCGTGGGTGCGCACATTTTGCAGATCGCGGATGTCAGCGAGCAACGCTTTGACCCCATGGGCATGGCAGATAGCGAGCTTTTGGCGCTGAGCAGAAAGGAATTTGCCGTTGTGGATGAGATGGTCGGCAAAGTGATGCAGGAGCGCATTTTGGCGGCTAAGGCTGAGCTTAACAGTGTGGGTGGCGTTATCGAGGCCATGGCACTGCACCTGCCGGCGGGCGTAGGCGCGCCTTATTTTGATTCATTGGAAAGCTGTTTGAGTCATGCGCTGTTTTCGGTGCCCGCGGTGAAGGGCGTGGAGTTTGGCGAAGGCTTTGGCTTTGCTGCTTTGACGGGAGCAGAGGCCAACGACGCTTTGCATTATGTTGATGGTGCTGTTACAGGCTATACGAATCATAACGGCGGTATCACGGGCGGCATTGCCAACGGCATGCCGCTGCTGCTGCGCGTGGCCATCAAGCCGACGCCGTCTATCGCACGCGAGCAGCGGACAGTGAGCCTAAAGGAGAAGCAGGATACTACGCTGAGCATAACAGGCAGGCATGATCCCTGTATTGTGCAGAGGGCAGTGCCTGTTATTGAAGCCGTGGTTGCCTGGACGCTGTGGGATTTGCTGTTAGAAGCCAAGAAATGGGAGAGATAAGATGCAGGAACTGGATTTGGAGCTTATCCGCAAGGAAATAGATAAAATGGACCAGCAGCTGGCGGAGGTGCTGGAAAACCGTCTGCAGCTGGTGATGCAGGTGGCAGCCTATAAAAAGGCCAAGGGACTGCCGGTGAAGGACAAAAACCGTGAGGCCAGGGTTATTGCCAAGGTAGCAGGCTTTTTGGAGAACAAGGAATATTCCATAGCCGTAAAAAATATTATGCGCGGTATTATCGATCAGGCCTGTGTGCTGGAGGAGGCCGCATTGGCAGGTCCTGCCGACCGTACGCTGGAGATAGCCTGCTTCGGGCCTGCAGGCTCATTTACGCACCAGGCGTTGAAGGAATATTTTCATGGACGCCAATATAACCGCCATCACTTTAATACCTTTGAGGAGGTTATAGCCAGCGTCAATAGCGGTGAGATGGATTACGCCGTGCTGCCACTGGAAAATTCCTCGACAGGCGGCATCACCGAGGTGTATGATCTGTTGCGCCAATATGACTGCAGCATCGTGGGCGAGCAGTGCGTTAAGATAGAGCAAAACCTTTTGGGCTGCGAGGGAGCAACGCTGCAGAGTATCAAAACGGTGTATTCACATCCGCAGGGACTTAAGCAGTGCAAGGATTTCTTTCATGACTATCCGCAGATGGAGCAGGTTCCTTATTTTAGTACCTCCAAGAGTGCAGAGGAGGTGGCGCAGAAGCAGGACGTCACCCTGGGCGCTATTGCCGGTAAGCAGGCTGCAGAGCTGTATAACCTAAAGATTATCGCACCTGCGATTAACAGCAACAACAACAACTATACCCGCTTTGTCATCATCGCCAAAAAGCCGGAAATTGTTCCCGGTGCTAACAAGATTACGCTGATTGTGGCGGTGAAGCACGAAACAGGCTCGCTCTACAAGATGCTGGCCAGCTTTTATCACATGGGACTTAATATGATGAACCTGGAATCGCGTCCTATTGTGGGCAAAACCTGGGAATACTTCTTTTATATTGATGTTACAGGCAATTTGGCTGACCCGCTGGTGCAGGACGTGATGGACGAGATTAAGGCTAAAACCACCTATTGCAAGATTTTGGGCAACTATTGCGCCTACGAACGAAAGGATTGAAGCTAGATGCAACAATATGGGCTTTTGGGCGGCAAGCTGGGACACAGTCTGTCGCCGGCCATTCATGAGCTGTTTTTTAAATATACCGGTATCAGCGGCAGCTATAAGCTGTTAGAAACACCGCTGGAGGAGCTGCCGCAGCGTATGCGCGAGCTGCGTGCCGCTTACGCCGGCTGTAACGTGACCATTCCCCACAAGCTGCATGTGATGCCGCTTTTAGACAGCATTACGCGTGAGGCCAAGGCCATTGGCGCGGTGAATACCATCAAATTTACTGCCGACGGCGCCGTTGGCTACAACACCGATTACTTTGGCTTTGGCAGGATGCTGGAATATAACGGCATTGACGCACGGGCTAAGCGTATCGCTGTTTTGGGAACAGGCGGCGCGGCGCGGGCTGTGGTCAAATATCTGGCAGATAAGCGCGTGGGCAAGCTCTATCTGGTGACGCGCGATGTAGCACATATCGACAAGGATTTTTATAAAATTGCTCCTAAGTGCCGCGTAATTGATTATAACGGCCTGGCCTCGCTGACGGGTGATGTGATTATCAACTGCACACCTGTGGGAATGTTTCCTAAGGTGAGTGCTTCACCCGTAACGGCGGAGGAAGTGAGCAATTTTGATGCTGCCGTGGATTTAATTTATAACCCTGCTAAAAGCTTGTTCCTGCAACAGGCCGAGGCCGCAGGCATGAAGGCTGTCAATGGTCTTTTTATGCTGGTGGCGCAGGCTGTGGCAGCGCAGGAAATCTGGCAGGAGGCGCAGTACGACAGCAGCCTGATTGTGCGAATTATGCAGGAGCTGGAGCAAAAGCAATGAAAAATATTGTTTTGATCGGCATGCCGGGCAGCGGTAAAAGCACCTTCGGCAAAAGTCTGGCCAAGGAGCTGGGGCTGGAATTTTACGATGCGGACGATGTGCTGGAGGAGCGTGAGGCGCGCAGCATCAAAAGCTTCTTTGCCGAAAGTGAGGACGCCTTCCGCACGGCCGAAACACGCACGCTAAAGCATTTGGCAACGCTCGGAGGCGCGGTTATCGCGACAGGTGGCGGTGCCGTGAAGCGTGAGCAAAATATGCAGCTCTTAAAGCAAAGCGGTGTAGTGGTGTTTATCGACAGGTCGCCGAAAAAAATTCTGGCGTGCCTTGAGGGAGATGCAAGACCGCTTTTGGCTGCGGATAAGCAGCGCATTTTTACATTATATGATGAACGGATAGGCCTTTACCGCCAATATGCCGATTATGTAGTGGATAATAACCAAAGCAAGGATAAGGTGCTGCAGCTTTTGGCTGCTTACGCCAGAGCAGTAAATAAAGATTAAGGCAAGGGAGAGTGCAAGATGCGCAAAATATTAGTATTAAACGGGCCCAACATTAATTTGCTGGGCGTGCGTGAAAAAAACATTTACGGACGGGAGGATTACGCCAGCCTGTGCGAGTACATTCAGTCGGCTGCTGACCGTTTGGGCGTAGAGGTGGAGCTTTTGCAGAGCAATTACGAGGGTGATTTGGTTACCGCCATCCAAAAGGCTTACGGACGTTTTGACGGCATTGTTATTAACCCTGCGGCCTTCACTCATTATAGTGTTGCTATTTTGGACGCGCTCAAGGCTGTCAATATTCCTGCGATTGAGGTACACATCAGCAACATCCACCAGCGGGAGGAGTTCCGCCATCATTCTGTGACGGTGACAGGCTGCGTAGGACAGATCTGCGGATTGGGCTTTGCAGGCTATGCGCTGGCGCTGGAGGCGCTGAGCGTGTATAAGGCAGACTAAAAAATTATCGTGAAAATAGCCTTTGTCACTATGCGGACAGAGGCTATTTTGTTATAATGGTAGTAATAAGGGTTAAGTTATGACTTAAATTTCCAGAATAATATAAAATTATAAGGAGGCGGACTGCTATGAGTGAATTCAGCGAGAAAATGGGTATGGCAGCGGGTAATTGCTTCAAGAGTGGCTTTAATTGCTGTGAGGCGATTGTAGAGGCCTTCCGCAAGGAGGCAGGGGTTGATATCAGTGATAATGCCTTGCGCCTGTGCTCCGGCTTTGGTGGCGGCATCGGGCATGCAAGGGATTTGTGCGGTGCTATGGCAGGCTGTGTGATGGTGATAAGCACGCTGGCAGGACGCAATCACCCTAGCGAAAAGCCGTTGAGTGAAATTTATCCGCTGACGCAGGAATTTCATGAGCGCTTTGCTGCTGCCTTTGGTTCCTGTGCCTGCACTGATTTGATGCCGTACGAATTTAATACACGCGACCATTTGAAGAACTGTCTGAAGCTGGTGAATAGGGTGGGACAGCTGCTGGCGCAGTATCTGGAAGAAAAAGAGCTGCTGCCCCAATAAAGCATAATAGGTTAAGCTGTATGTGTATCTGCTGCTTGCTGGCAGGGACTAGTCTGTGTATAAAATTCTGTAATTTTACCCTAGATAGTTAATAACTTAACAAAAAACGCCTAATGTACAAGCAAATCTGCCTCAGAGTTATATTTTTGCTTGTACATTTTTTTTCATAGTGTTACAATATATAGTACATCAAAAATATAAAGTTAGCTAATGAAGAGAGGTTTTTAGACATGAAATTCGCAAAACGTATGGAGCGTATGCAAGCTTCTGAAATCCGCGAGCTGTTAAAATTAACTGCTCAGCCTGATATCATTTCCTTTGCTGGTGGTCTGCCGGCACCTGAGCTGTTCCCTGTAGAAGAAATCGCCAAGGATTCTCATGACCTGGTGCTCAAGGAAGGCCGTCAGCTGCTGCAATATGCAACCACCGAAGGTCGTCCGTCTCTGCGCGCAAAAATTGCTAAGCGCATGGCAGATAAATATCACACCAACGTTGACCCTGATGACATCCTCATCACCACTGGTTCCCAGCAATGCCTGGACTTTGCCGGCAAGCTGTTCCTGAATCCTGGCGACGTTGTTCTGTGCGAAAGCCCGTCTTATCTGGGCGCTCTGAACGCTTTCAATGCTTATGAGCCCAAATTCGTAGAGGTTCCGACCGACAACGGCGGTCTGATTCCCGAAGAGCTGGACAAAATTCTGTCCACCACCGAAAACTGCAAATTCATCTATGTAATTCCTGACTTCCAAAACCCGACCGGCCGTACCTGGTCCTTGGAGCGCCGTCAAAAATTCATGGAAGTTGTTAACAAGCACAACCTGCCTGTATTGGAAGATAACCCGTACGGCGAGCTGCGTTATGAAGGCGTTATCCTGCCGTCCCTGAAATCTATGGATACCAAGGGTCTTGTTATGTTCTTGGGCACCTTCTCCAAGATCTTCTGCCCCGGCCTGCGTCTGGGCTGGATTGCTGCAGAGCACAGCCTGCTGAGCGAGTTCGTTAAGATTAAACAAAGCGCTGACCTGCACACCTCCAACTTTGACCAAGGTGTTGCTGACGCTTACATGGAATCCTATGACCTGGATGCCCATGTTAAGGAGATCGTTGCTTTGTACAAGCATCGCCGCGACCTGATTCTGGAATCCATGGCCAAATACTTCCCTGAAGGCGTTGAATGGACTCATCCTGAAGGCGGCCTGTTCCTGTGGGTAACCGTACCCGAAGGCGTAAGCGCACGTAAGGTGTTTGATAAGTGCATCGAAATGAAGGTTGCTGCCGTAATTGGTGATGCCTTCTATCCTAACCAAAAAACCGACCGCAGCATGCGTATCAACTACTCTAACATGCCGGATGACCGCATAGTTGAAGGCATCCAGCGTATGGCTAAGGCTATCAAGGAGTGCATGTAAAATAATTCGGAGAGTGGTGCATATCTGCCTGTACCGTTATAGATGGACGGCAGCTATCACAGCACTGCTTTTGCCGGCTTGGTAAAAAAATGACCCCTGCAGGTTAATCTTGCAGGGGTTTTACTATATAGTTAAGCTTTTAGGCCTTGGTGTTGGCAAAGGCTTTGTTAAAGAGAATGAACATAACGCCGGCGGCTTCGTCGCTGAATTTGATGATGACGTCCACGTTTTCCTTTTGACTATTGATTGTGTGGAAGGTGATGAGGTTGACGCCGTCAAAATCGGCGCTGGTGATATTTGCCAGCATCACGTTGAAGGCGTTTTTCTTGCCGATGTAAACAATACGCTGATTGGTAAGGAAGAAAGCACCCAGCTCTAACAGAATGATCATTTCTTCCTTAAATTTGGGATGCTCAATTTTTTCGTTTTTAAAGGATACAGTTTCATCGATGCTGAATTTACGCGTCAGCTCAAAATAGTTGTCCTCGCGCTCCACCATTTTGTTTTGGCACAGGCCGCAGTTGGTGTAGGCATGGCAGACCTCACCGGCGTTGAGCGGAAAGGCATCCTGCTGGATATTGCCCAAGGGATTGTGCTCCGCATTCCATAGGTTACGGTATTTATCCAAAGCTGATTTGATATTTGGCTTAAGCTCCTCTGTCAGCGTCAGGTTTAGGGCTGTGCAGTCTGCTGTAAAGCTGGCTTCTTCCTCCGGGGTATAGCGCTGAGCTTTGCTGATACCATCAAACTTCTGATTGAAGTGTGCCTTGAAAACCTGCTTACGCATGGCCAGGCTGTCCTCGTAGTCGTAGTCAAAAAGCGCGTTGAGCTGCTGGATATCTAGCTTTTCCTCGCCACTTAAAATATTGCGGCAGTGAACAAAATAGGCAGCGGTTTTGGAAGCCTTGTCTGCCAGCTTCACCTGATAGGCAGGTAGCTCTAAAAGCTCTGCCAGATGCTCTATCTGCTTAAA
>CAVAHH010000103.1:0-6817 GCA_963588395.1 bacterium | reverse complement strand
AGCTGGCCCTGGCCGCCTATGATACACAAAAGGAAGCGCAGCGCTTTAGAAAAACTGCGGACGAGCTACGCAGGGCAGGGATTACGCATAAGGCTGCCTATGTCTTTTACAGACAGCTGGCGCAGTGCGTGTATTACACGTTTAAGGGTAAAACCGTGCTGGTGACCCATGGCGGCTTAAGCTGCCTGCCGCAGCAGCTGACGTTGATCGCAACGGCGGAGATGATTTACGGCACAGGCACGTATAACGATGTGCTGGCCGTGGATACGGCCTTTGCAGCGAACGCGGCGGCAGAGGTGTACCAGGTGCACGGTCACCGCAATGTGGGAGGCCTGCCCCTAGAGGTGAATGAGCATTGCTTTGATTTGGACGGTGCGGTGGAGATGGGCGGAGCCCTGCGCGTGCTGGAGCTGGGTGTGTCAGGCTTTAAGGACATTTCTCCTGATAAGCCTGCGCAGTTGGCTGCTAAAAAAGCTGCTAAGGCTGCTTGCGATACTTCGGTGGCAGCCTTGCTGAAGAGCTTCAAGAACAACGCTTATATTAAGGAAAAGCCGTTTGGCAATATTTCTTCCTTTAATTTTACGCGGGACGCCTTTTATAATAAGGCCTGGGATAGCATTACCTGTAAGGCGCGCGGCCTTTATATCGACACCAAGCGCAAAGTGGTGGTTGCCCGCAGCTATGATAAATTTTTTAATCTTAATGAAAGACCCGAAACGACGCTGGCGGCATTGCAGCAGCATCTGCAATTTCCTGTGCAGGCCTACGTCAAGGTTAACGGCTTTTTAGGGATTGTTGGTTACGACGCAGCAGGTGACAGGCTGATAATTACCTCTAAGGGTGATTGGGGCGGACTATATGCGCAGATCTTCCAGAAAACGCTTTTGGCGGAGCTTGGCGACAGGGTGGCGCTGCTCAAGGAGCATGTTAAGCAAAATAACTGCTCAGTGATTTTTGAGTGCCTGGAGCCTGCACTGGATCCGCATATTATTGCCTATGCTAAGGCTGAGGTGGTGCTGCTGGAGATTATCGCCAATAGCGTAGATTTTAAGCACAGGCCTTATGCCGAGGTGCAGGCGCTGGCGCAGCAGCTGGGCGTGCAGGCTAAGAGATTGGCGTTTACGCTGAACAGCTGGCAGGAATTTACGCAGTGGCTGCAGCAAATTATGCAGCCTGGCTATAAATATGAGGGAGAACATATCGAGGGCTTTGTTATTGAAGAATGACGAAGCTGAAGCTGGCATACTATACGCAATGGAAGCATTTGCGGCAGCTGGCACAGGTCGTGCTGAAGCATGGTGCCTGCAAGCAGTGCAAAGCTAAGCAGGCAAATGAGCTGGAGCAGGAATTTTACCAATGGCTGCAGCAGGAGGTGTTTGCCAAGCGCCGCAAGGATGGTACCTATCCCTTCGCGACGGATATCATCAGCCTGCGCAGGCTTTTTGAAGATGGCAGGTGAAGCGGATGAAAGAAGCAGATTTGACCAGATGGGGCAAGCTTTTGGCGTTGGTGCTGCGCCACAAGCCGCAGGAGCTGGGACTGACTGTTGACGCACATGGCTGGGCGCAGGTGGACGCGGTGGTGCAGGCGTTTAGTAAAATAGGCCCGTTTGATAAAAGACTGCTGGAGCAGATTGTGCAGACAGACAGTAAGAGACGCTACAGCTTTAACGCAGACAAGACGAAAATCAGGGCCAACCAGGGGCACAGCCTGCCTGTGGATGTAGAGCTGGCGCAGGTGCAGCCGCCGGAGGTTTTGTATCATGGGACAGGGGGAAAATATGTGCAGTCTATCAACGCGCGGGGGCTGCTGCCGCAAAGCAGACTGTATGTGCATCTTTCCCAGAATAGAGCAACAGCGGTTAATGTAGGCAAAAGGCACGGCAGAGCAGTGGTCTACCGTGTGGCGGCAGGAGCGATGGCACGCGCGGGCTGCGAATTTTATTTATCGGTTAACGGTGTGTGGCTGACAAAGAGGGTATCTGCAGAATATTTGCAGCTGGAAGAGGAGCCTTTAGCATCGGACGTGATTTAAAACTGTGCTTCCCTCTTTCATTTATCCCTGTATTTATGCTATAATTATCTAGTTATAAAGAAAAAATGACTACATAGTCAGACATAAAAAGCTATAAGGAAAAGAGGAATGTGAAATGACAAATGGATTCGCTGCCTTAAAGGTGTGCGCCCACACGGTGGAACAGCTGCACAAAATGGGCATCAATAAACCCATGCCTGTGCAGGAGCAGGCTATACCAGCACTGTTTGCCGGACGTGATGTTATTGCCCGCGCGCAGACAGGCACAGGCAAGACGCTGGCGTTTTTAGTGCCGTTGGCCGAAAAAATAGATATAAGCAAAAGCTACGTGCAGGCACTGGTAATTACCCCCACCCGCGAGCTGGCACAGCAGATTGCTACCGAAATGAAGAAGATTTTGGGTGAAAATGAAATTAAGGTGCTGGCTGTAACTGGTGGCCGTGATTACGAGCTGCAAAAGTATAAGCTGGAGGGCCGCAGTCATGTGCTTATCGGCACTCCCGGCCGTCTTTTGGACCACATCCGCAAGGGCAATACCAGCCTTGGCGGTGTTAAGTACCTGGTGCTGGACGAGGTTGACGAGATGCTGCAGCAGGGCTTTATGGACGAGGCATTGGAGCTGATCGCTATGACGGCCCCGGAACACCAGACCATGCTGTGTTCGGCAACGTTGTCGGAGGAGGTGCGCAAACTGGGGCGCAAGCTGACTAAAAACTGCGCTTTGATTGATATTGACCCCGATAAGGCAACCGTTGATAAAATTAAGCAGATCTGCTTAAAGACGACGGATGAATACAAAAATAAGGCAGTAGCAGCGCTTATCGACCGCCTGAATCCTTATTTGATGATTGTTTTTTGTATGAGCAAGGAGCGCACCAAGGAGCTGGGAGACTGGCTGGGAATGCAGGGCTACAACGTGGACGTGCTGCATGGCGAGATGTCGCCTGCCAAGCGCAAGACGGTGATGAAGGCCTTTCGTGATGCTAAAATCCAGATCCTGGTTGCCAGTGACCTGGCTGCCCGCGGCTTGGACGTGGAGGGCGTGACGCATGTTGTGAACTATGATATTCCGCATGACGTAGATTGGTACGTGCACCGTATCGGGCGCACGGGCCGCGCCGGTAATGAGGGCGAGGCTATTACGCTATACACGGCGGACGAGGTGAAGTGGCTGCGCAATATCGAAAATAAGCTGGGTGTTTTGATGGAGCGCCAAAATCTGGAGGGGAATGCGGTGGCGCGTCGTGTGGCTACTGTTGCCAAAAAGAAGAAGAGTACTGCCCCTAAGCGTGGCCGCAATGCCGTTATCGATAAGCGCAAGGCTCCTAAGACGGGCAGCAACCGCCGCCAGGGTCCTAAAAAGAGCAAATGATATTTGCAGAGCTTGTGAGTATAGTGTGATATTTACTATAGCAAGCAATATTTTAATATGCTATAATAATGCTAAGAATATATTTTTAGGAGAATTCTCGTGGATACAAAAATAGTTACGCCCGGCGGTATTGTTTTTGACTTTACCAATATGCTGGGCGAGGGCAGGCTGAGCGCTACTGAGGTTGAGCAGGCGCTGGCAGAGCAGGGGGGGACAGCCGCAGCGGCTGTAGGCGACCTGCGGCGTACAGGCTATGCCAAAAAGCATTTATCCAAGGATGGCACGCCTGAGCACGTCTATTTTACGCGTATGCCCTACATCGCACAGGGCAACCCTAATACAGAGCAGTCTATTGTCAAGCTGCTGCAATACGGCAAGTATTTGCGCCAAAAGGACGTTGTTGTGTTTTTGGGCGTGGGCGGTTCGTATTTGGGCAATAAGGTGCTGTTTGATGTTTTTGGTGGCTGTCATTGGAATGCCAGCCCCATAGTGCGCCAGGGGCAACCATGCATTTATTTTTCTGGCAACAATCTGGACCCTGTGGATTGCAACGGCCTGCTTTTTGAGCTCAAGCGCCTAGCTGCACGCTATGTGGAGCGTGGCAGGCAGATGCGCGTGATGCTGGTGCCTATTTCGAAATCAGGCACGACGCTGGAGACGATATCAGCCTTTACCTATTTTTATGACGTGTTGTCTAAGGATAAGGATATTGACCTTGAATGCACTGTGGTGACCGATCTGGCAGCAAAGCCGGAGGAGGCACCGTTACTGGCGCTGGCACAAAAATTTGACTGGTGGCAGTTTGATATCAAGGAGGGTATTGGCGGCCGTTTTTGCGTGATGACGGATCCGGGACTCGTGATGATGGCGGCCTTGGGCTGCGATATAGAGGAGTTCTTGCGTGGTGCGCGCGAAATGGACAGCTATTGTCAGCAGGTACCAATGGCCGAAAACCCCGCGCTTATTAATGCGCTGCTCAAGTTTTTGGCTTATGGCAAGGGACGTGATATCGAGGTCTTTATGCCCTACAGCATGCATCTCAAATCCTTAAGCGAATGGTACGTACAGCTTTTGGCAGAATCTCTGGGCAAGCGCTACGACCGTGCCGGCCACGTAGTGAACTACGGCAGGACGCCGATTGTGGCCGTGGGCACTACGGATATGCATTCCCAGACGCAGCAGCACCAGGAGGGCCGCTTAAACAAAGTGGTACAGTTTTTGGAGGTGGCCTGCCAGGAGGAAACGGCCGTGGTGCACAATCCCTTTGCTGATATACCGCTTTTGACTAAGTATGAGGGCCTGGACATGGGCAAGGCGCTGAAGGCGGCACTTGATGCCAACGAAGCGGCACTGACGGGAGATAAGCGTTACAACGCGCGTTTTACACTACCCAAGCTGAACGAATATTACTTGGGACAGCTGATGTACTTTTTGATGCTGACTGTGGCCTACGAGGGCGAGCTGGCGGATGTGGATGCCTTTGACCAGCCTGGCGTGGAGGTTTACAAGCGGCTGATGAAGGGCAGGCTGTAAAATAATATATTGTTGCCTTGGCTAATCCAAGGCGTAAAAAAACTCTGCTGATATCATGGTATCGGCAGAGTTTTTTGATGGGGAATTAATCTTCAAATTTTTCGGGGAAGAAGGTACGCAGGGTCTTTTCATCAACAGGCTTACCGAAGCTGTTGCCGATGAAAAAGAGTACCAGTGACAGACCGACGCCCAGCACGATTTGGTGCAGATCCAGCACCTTAAGCTTGAGCGCCATAGTGACGCAGTAAATGAGCACGCCGCCGCCCATGGCAGCGATAGCACCATACTTGTTGGCTCCCGGCCAGAAAAGGCCGAAGATGAGTACCCAGAAGAAGGCAGTTTCCAGGCCGCCAAAGGCAAACATATTAATCTGCCAGATAACACTGGGGGGCTTGATGGCGATTACGTAAACCAACAGGCCCAGAATAATTGTGGCTGCCAGGCTGTAAAGGCGTATCTGATTATTGGAAAGCGCCTGCTGCTTTTCTCCCTTGATGTTCATGTAGACGTCCTTGACGATGGAGGACGAGGACGACAAAAGCAGGGAGGAGACAGTGGAAATGGTGGCAGCAATGGGACCGATGATGATGACGCCTGCCCAGAAGGGAGAAAGACTTTGCACTATGGCGATGGGCATGATGTTATCCACGCTGTTGCCGTAGGCAGCCAGGCCTTGCGTCAGGATGCCCTTGCTGAGCACGCCGATCCAGGTAGCGACGAGGGTCATGGCGCCGATAACGACCGTACCGATGATCATGGCGCGGTGCAGGGCCTTGGTGTCCTTATAGCTGATGCCGCGGACGACGGACTGCGGCAGCGACAGAGTGCAGATGCCTACCAGCAGCCATTGGCTGATGTAGAGCGAGATAGGCATTTTGCCGCGCGAAAGCGGCTCAAGCATATCCGGGTGCTGGGCAGAGATGTAGGTCATCATGCTTTCAAAGCCGCCGCCGGCGTGCATCATGCCGCCCATCAGGATGCACATGCCCACGATCATAGCAACAGCGCAGCAGGCGTCGGTTACGGCAACGCCCTTAAAGCCGCCGATGGTGGTGTAAAAGACCACTATGAGGCCGAACATCGTCAGGCCGGTGAGATAGGAAAAGCCTGTTACAGCCTCAAACAGCTTGGCGGCGCCCACGAACTGCGCCACCATTGTAGCGCAGAAGAAGGCTACGATGACAAGTGCCGATAAATTAGCTAAAAAGTTGGAATGATAGCGTGCGCGCAGCACGTCGATGACGGTTACGGCGTCAATCTCGCGGGCGATGAGGGCAATCTTTTTGCCGAAAACGCCCAATACCAAAAAGATGACGACGACTTGCACGATGGCCATATACAACCAGCCATAGCCAATGACCCAGGCCATGCCGGGACCGCCGACGAAGGTGCTGACGCTGCTGTAGGTGGCGGCGGTGGTCATAGCCAGGACAAAGCCTCCTAAAGTGCGGCCGCCGATAAAGTAATCCTTGGCAAAGTCCTTTTGCCTGTTTTCCTTAGAAGTGCGCTGGATATAGGCGCTGATGCCGAGTAATGCAAGCAAAAAAAGCAGTACAGGCAGAAGGTTGAAAATATTATTCATGCTTTTGCTCCTCTTCGCTGGAATCAAGGTCAAAATTAACAAAGACCTTTTCCGTTAAGAATATGGTAACGATGATGGCGAAAATCCAGGTGCCGACGCAGCCGCCCCAAACCCACAGCGGCGTGTGCCACAAGGATATATCGCTATCTGCCAGACCAAAGCCTGCAAGCCACCAAAAGATGATGACGGCTATAGTGGCGATTACCGTGGCGACAGCTTCGCGGTTGGCCTGACGGAATTTTTCACTACGTTTCATTTATACTGCTCCTTTCGCGCAGGTGCGAACCTGCTTGTGC
>CAVAHH010000102.1:0-6940 GCA_963588395.1 bacterium | reverse complement strand
TTGTAGAACATACTTATTGACGCCAAATTTAATTAGCACAGTAATTTCAGCATCCGGCCATTCATCCCTAATTGACGATATCATAGGCAAAGCACATACCATATCACCAATACCATGTAGAGCTTCTATCAAAATCTTCATGAAATATCTGCCTTTTACTCAATCTTATTCTACATCACTATACTATTATACCATGCATCAAGCCATCTCCAAATACCTGGTCACCAGCTTTTTAGCCTCTACCTGGATATCAAAGCCTGCTTCCGCCACAGCCTGCAACATATTTTCCCGTTTGCTTCCCTTGCTTTGCAATATTGCCTGCGCCCACACATTAGCAGTCTGCGCAAGCGACATAAAATGACACAAAGCAGTAACCTTCACCTCACGGGTAATATTATCTGAAAGAAAGTATTGCAAACCATTTGCCTGCGCCTCAATACCAACAAGGCACAACCCCTCGTAATAGCTTGGCAGTACAAATACATCCATTGCGTTATGCAAAGCAGGCACATCACTACGCACACCAGTAAACACAACCTTGTCACCTAACCCTAACTGTTTCGCTTTTACTCCTATATGTTGCCTCAAAGGGCCGTCACCAATCAAAAGCATTCTGGCTGTGGGTTCCAATTTGATAATTTCCGCAAATATATCCAGCAAAAACTCATGATTTTTCTGCTTCACAAATCTACCAACATGTCCTATAACAAAGGCATCTTCCAGCCCCAACTATTTTCTAAGCCTATCACGTTGTTCTCTGCTAAAGGTAAATTGGCACAAATCAATAGCGTTATTGATAACCGTCACCTTGGTACTGGCAAACGCCTTACGTCCGTACATCCATTCTCCTGCCAGTCGACTGCAAGCCCAATATTGATTAGCAAATAACTTGGCAAATGGTCGCAAGATATGCTTGATGAATGTTCTCACAGGCTCTGCTTCAGTAGCAGTAGTATGGTTGTGCAAAATGCGTACCCTCGCTCCCGCCAACCATGCTACAAACAAAGGAAAGATGCTTAAGGCATTTATATTAGAATGAACGATTTTATATTTACCATCTCTGACAATTTGATAGAGATCCATCATGAACCCTACGGGATTTTTGTAGGGAGTAATTTCGTAAACTTTCCCCCCCATAGGCTTTACCTCTGCAATGTACTTGGGATTAGAGCCCTTGTGCATGACAAAATCAAACTGTACCTTAGATCTATCTATATTTCTATAGTAATTCATGATGACAGCTTCCACCCCGCCACTTTCAACTATACCCATCACCTGCAAAATTCTTAAAGGCGTTGCCTGCATCAATACGCACCCTTTCTTGCCAGCACCACGGCAAACGTTTTAAACAGCATCACGATATCTATCCAGACGCTCCAGTTGCGCACATACCAGCTGTCGAGCAACACACGCTCGTGGTATTCTATGTCACTGCGACCGCTCACCTGCCACATACCTGTGATGCCGGGCTTTACCATCAGGTAATCTCCAACGTATTCACCGTAGCGCTCCAGCTCCTCCTTGATGATGGGACGCGGTCCTACCAGGCTCATCTCACCGCGTAGCACGTTAAAAATCTGCGGTAGCTCATCCAGGCTGGTTTTACGCAAAAAGGCACCGCTTTTGGTAATACGCGGATCGTTCTTCAGCTTAAAATCACGCTCCCACTCCTCGCGGGCAGCAGGGTCGTTAGCCAAAAGCTCTGCCAAGCGCTCCTTAGCATCCACGCACATACTGCGGAACTTATAGCAGGGAAAAGGCTTGCCATCCTTACCGATACGTATATGCTTAAAAATGACAGGTCCGGGGCTGTCCTTATAGATCCAGATAGCAATAAAGACGAGTAGCGGCGAAACCAGCAGCATACCAAAAAAGGTAAGCGTATAGTCAAACACTGTCTTTGCCAAACGGTTGAGCGGCCTTGCCAGATTATTTTTGAGGCGCAGCACCATCAGCCTTTCGTTAAAGAGACTTTCTACCTCCAGCGCACCGGTCGGTACACCCACAAAGGCAGGAATAACACCAATGTTTTCCACAAGCGGCTGTACACGGTAAATCAATTGTCCCATTTTATCGGCACTCAGTCCCGGTGCGGCGATAAACACACGCTTGACGCCGGTTTCGTCAATCACCCTCTCGGCATCGTCAAAGCCACCCAGCACAGTAAACTGCTGCAATATCCCTGGCTGCACCCTGTTATCCTCCAGCAGGCCGATGATCTTAAAGCCCATGCCCACATCATCTGTAATGGCCCTGGCCAAAAGCTCTGCCGTTTTGCCTGCGCCGATAATCAGCACGGGTATCTGCAAAAGCTGGTGCTTGACCAGCACTCTTTTGGTCGCATAGCGCAAGATGCTGACGAACAAAAACGCCAGCACGCCAAAAAGCCCTACAAACAATCTGCTTGTAGAGCCAGCTATCTGTGCCACGTACAGCACCAATACCACCGCTGCCGTGCCATAGCAGCAGGCGTTAAAAATCTTTTCCACTTCCTTATAAAAAGGCATTCTGCGGCTGTACAGCTGTCCGATATGCAAAAACAACATATATATTGCAGGAAAAATAAGCCAAAAGTTTAGCCACGAAATCCGCAAAGTACTAATCTGCTCCCAGCCCAGGTTACGCAAAAAAATGGCGCACTGCTCTGCCGCTATCAGCGCCAGATAGTCCAATATCAAAAACAGCAAAAACAAAATCACTTTGTAATACTTGTTATTCACGTTCTGCTCCCCCATTTTCGTATCAGTCATTCATTTTTATCAACATATCACGTCATATTAAAATAATTAACATAATAACCATATTATAATTAATCATTTTAGTCAATCGCTTGTGCAATATGTTTTATTCTAAGCTAATCTGACCTATTAGTCAAGCAAAATTTACGTTACATTTCCTTGACAGATATAGAGGATTCTATCAAAGGCAATACTATATTGCTGCCTTCAGAAAAAACAAATGACTGCTGCAAAAATTTTGCAACAGTCTCCGCTTTTAGCGGAATTCCACCTTCAGGTGCTGCCGCTCCGGCATCCGCTTGTACTTATATTTAGGGTAGCCGACCATCAATGTGCCTGCCACCTTGTGCTTGGGTGGCATTTTCAAGAGGTCCAATAGCGGCTGGTAGCCTGCTATGCCGCAGGACTGGATAAAGCCTGCAATAGTAGTGCCCAAACCGATGGTAGGAGCAAACAGCTCGGCGTAGGCCCAAGTTTGCTCAGCATTGCTCACGCCTGTGATGTTAAGGCGACGTGCGAGCGCGAAAATCAGACAGGGTGCGTTGCGGGCGATAATGTCCTGCCCACGCTCACGGTAGGCGCGCAGCACAACCTGAAAATAACGCTTGTTTTCAGTACCTGCGGCTACCTCGTCCTCCATCCAGTCGGCAACAGCGTCTGCAATAGCGCGGATTTTGTCCTTGTCACGGATGACGATAAAATACAGTCCCTGCGAATTTCCGGCAGTCGGCGCATAGCGGGCCACGTCCAAAAGCCGTGTCAGCTCCTCGTCTGTGGGAGGCTGTGGCTTAAAATTACGCACACTGCGGCGCATGCGCAAAAATTCGTAGGCCACGTCCGGCGCCAGTACAGGCATAGTCACAGGACGCTGCTTGGCCAGCGGTGTATATTTATTATCCAATGCACCCACAGGGCAGATAGCAACGCATTGGCCGCAGCTCATGCAGCCACGGTCAAAGTTACATTCGGGGCCGTTTTCGCCCAGGGTCAGGATGCAGGACGGACAGCATTCCACACAAATACCGCAATGCAGGCACTTACTTTGATCAACAGTTAGTAAATCCATGCTGTCACCTCACGCTTCGCCTTCATCCAAAAACTGGATATATTCCAAGCCGCCAAAATCTGCCTTGTAGTGACCATCACGCAACGGTGTACCCATCAGCTTTTTGTCTGCCGCCGGCAGGCCGTCCACGTTCACCAAGCCAATGGAGGCAGTAGCACAAAGTGCGTGCAGATCGCCTGCAACGCGCAAAGCATAGGCCTTATCCCCCTCAGGAACTACACCCTTGTTGGGATACATAGCCGTAGCAGCGACAATCACCGTCAAAATCTTACCGCTCAGGGCAAAAATATGCGGCACAACGTTTTTGTCCGTCTGCATATAATCAATTTTAAAATTGTGTTGCTCCAGCCAGGGAACCAACGCCTGTAAACCAAGCTCATGAATTTCCTGCTCTGTCAAAAGCTGCTGCTTCACGTTTCTTCTCCTCTAATTACGTGTAATCCCTTATTCCTCGCCTAAAACCAAAACCTCAGGCTCCAAATGCACGCCATGGGCAGCAAACACCTTTGCCTGCACATCGGCAATCAGCTGCAGCACGTCGGCACAGGTAGCACCACCCACGTTCACCACAAAGCCTGCGTGCTTGCTCGAAACCTGTGCACCGCCAACAGTGTAGCCCTTCAGACCGGTCTGGTCAATGAGCGTGCCGGCAAAGTATCCCGGCGGACGCTTGAACATGCTGCCTGCGCTTGGCAGCTCCAAGGGCTGCTTAGTGATACGTCTGTTGCTAAAATCCGCCATTTTATCGGCAATAGCCTGCTTATCGCCAGGTGTGAGCACAACCGTCACAGCAGTTACAATCTTGCCACTTCCCTGCAGTGCCGTGTGTCTGTAGGCAAAATCCAATGCAGAGGCAGGCAAATTCTCCACCTGGCCGGCAGCGTCCATCACACGCACGCTGCTTACAACCTTGGACATATCCCCGTCATAGGCACCGGCGTTCATATAAACTGCTCCGCCAATGCTGCCGGGAATGCCCACAGCAAACTCCAGCCCGCTCAAAGCAAGCTCTGCTGCCCTGCGCGATGCCATGGCCAAAGAAACACCACTGCCAAAGGTTATACTGTTGCCGTTGATGTCAATGGCGTTCAGCATGTTGCCCAGCTTGATAACCAAGCCGCGGATGCCCTTATCGCGCACCAAAAGATTGGAGCCATTACCGATGAGGGTAACAGGCACATTATTAGCTGCTGCTTTAGCTAACAGCGCTGCCAGCTCCTGCTCGCTCTGCGGCTGGGCCAATAAATCAGCAGGTCCGCCAATGCGAAACGAGGTGTGCCTGCTCATCGGCTCCTGCACTAAAAGCGGCTTTGCTGTGCAGCCCGCGAATATATCCTGCAGCTGGGTCATTATTTATCTCCCATTGCTTCTTTTACTACATCCTGAATAGAATTAGTAATATCCGAAAGCATCATCTGAAAGCGCATAAAGGAATTCAGATATTGCATAGCGTCGGTGTTCAGCGACAGCACGCCATACAGCTTCTGGATCTTTTCGGCAGTTTCCTTAGCAGGCTCCTTGCCCTGGTATTTAGCAATTTCGGCCTCCTGGTTCAGCTGTAAAAATTCGTCAACCATCTTTTTGGTATCAGCATCTTTTGCCAAAGCAGCAGTTGCTTCCTTCAATTTTTTGAATTCATGGCTCTCGCGCATAGCCTTAGCCAGCTCATTTGCATTGTCATAAACGTTCATATTTGTCACCTCATATCATAAATTTATATTTAGATGTGCATATTGTGTATTTATAGCATATTCAAAATGCCACCATTCCATTTCAATCCCCTTAAAGCCGTACAGCTCCATGATTTCACGCAGCAGACCGCGCAAATAGCGTTCACGCGCCGTGCCACCGGGGTAACTGGCGTACTGCCTGAGTGAAGGCTCATCAAAGCCGCTGCCAAGCTCCACCTCTTCGCCTGTTGCCAAATCGTACAGACCCACGTCCACAGCGTTGCCGGTATTATGTATGCTACCCTTAGTTTCGGGGTCCTCCAGCATTTCCTTTTTGTCAGCAGGTAGCGCCAGGTTAGCCAGCTTACTTGCATTCCATGGCCTGTAGGCGTCCCACAGCACCAATCCGTAGCCATATGGCTTTAGCATCTCCTGCACCTTAGTCAGGGCAGGCAGCAGCGCTTCATTTACATATAGCTTGGGCGTCGCATACAAAGGCGCACCAAAAAGGTTGTCACTTGTAGCATATACGGAATTGATTTTTATACCTGCTAATCTGCCTGCATCCGCAAGCTTAGCCTGTTCACCTGCTGCAAGTGCTGCAGGCACTGCAGCCTTAGCAGCCTCGTCGCGCAGCTTAGTCCAATCCTCAGCGCTACGTTCAGGCAGGCGGAAGGCTGCTGCCCTCTCTCCCGTAGTCTGTCCCAAAAAGTAGCGGCTGTAGGTATGCCCACCCACGCGGCAGGAGATGCCGTAGCCATCGCTGTCGCGTTCAAAGCGGACGTTAGCCTCAGTGCTGCTCATAGGTCCAGCCTCATTGAGCGTGTAGGAATCAAAATGCACCTTTGTAAGTGGGTAAAGATTGGCGGCAGCAAAGCATTTATCATCCTGTGCAATGCGGTATAAAAGCTCCAAGCGACTGTTGTTTTCGCGAATGAGAATGTTCTCACCATTACCATAATACATACCCAAGATATGCTTGATATCTTTGGGTGCATCCTTGGGCACAGCGGCCTCCGTCAGACCTGTACCAATTTGAACACACAAAAGCAGGCCGGTTGCCAAACCGGCCAACAATTTTTGGTAAATCACTATTGAATCAGCTCCTTGCGTACATCAGCCAGAGCGTTAAGCCTGCTGCGCACCTTGGCAACCTCGGCGAGATCAATCTCGCAGGAAACCACTTCCTCCGCCAATCCTGCCTCAGCCAGAATTTTGCCGCTGGGTGCAACAACCATAGAATGTCCGTAAAAGGGAGCGCCCTTAAAAGTGCCTGCGCAGTTAACCGCTACCACGAAGGTATGGTTTTCGGCAGCGCGTGCCTGTGCCAAAAGGTGCCAGATATCGCCCCTGGCCGCCGGCCATTCGGCAACACAGAAAATAAGCTGTGCTCCCCGCAGTGCCAGATGACGGAACAGCTCGGGAAAGCGCAAATCATAGCAGATAGTCGAGCCACAGCACAGACC
>CAVAHH010000101.1:0-6940 GCA_963588395.1 bacterium | reverse complement strand
CAACAGGACCTTGGTGAATGTACTCATCAAATTGCTCCTTTAAAAAGATTATCATGTTTCTATTCGCTATAAATTGAAAAAATCCTGCCAATATAACAATGCTTGTGAGGAAATTTAAGCTGCAGTGTATTTTAAAACTAAAAAACAGCGCACCCTGCGGATAAAGGATGCGCCATTTTACACTTATAGACTTGTCTTAAGCACGGATAAGCTTGCCGGGGTTCAAAATATTGTTGGGATCCATAGCGCGCTTAATGGTCTTCATGATGGACATCTCTACAGGGTTGCAATAAGCAGCCAATGCGTCAATCTTCTTAGCGCCAATGCCATGCTCACCGCTCAGGCGGCCGCCCAGGCTGTAAACGTAAGCGTAGCAGATTTTATGGAATTCAGCCAGCTGCTTTTCCCATTCCTCGTCAGTCATATTCATCTTCAGACAATTGAAGTGCAGATTGCCGTCGCCTGCATGGGCCAGGCACATACACTCAAAGTCAAATTGCTTGGAAACCTCCATCAGATGGTTCAGGCAGATAGCGATTTTGTCGATAGGTACAACCAAATCGTCGGAGGTGGAAACCTTGCTCAGTGCCTTAGAACCCTCCAGGCAGCTACGGCGTACCTTCCATACACGGTCGTCTGCTTCTACAACGTCAGTTGCGCCACAGGCAGTGCAAATTTCATCCAGCTGTTCCATCTTCATGTCCAGCTCGTCCTCGTTAAAGGTTTCTACAGTAACGATAACATAGCTGCCATCCTCATAATGCGGCAGGCGCAGCTCAGCATAGTCGCTGGCAGCACGCACGAAGCCGTTGTCCATAAATTCTACGCTGGTCGGGTTCAGGCCGGCCTTAATCAAAGCAGGAACTAGGTCTACAGCCTTTTGCACATCATCAAAAATTGCCAGGATATCCAGCTTGTATGGAGCCAGCGGCAGCAGCTTCAGGGTTGCCTTGGTGATAATGCCCAGGGTGCCCTCACTGCCCATTACCAGCTGATCCAGGCAGTAGCCGGTGCTGCACTTCTTCAGGCGGTTGCCCAGCTCTACGATTTCGCCGGTCGGGGTAACAACCTCAATAGAATATACCTGGTGACGGGTGGTGCCGTAGCGTACAGCCTTGTTGCCACCGGCATTGGTAGCGATGTTGCCGCCGATCAGGCAGCTATCGGCGCTGCAGGGGTCGCCTGCGTACAACAGGCCTGCTTCATTAGCCTTTTGCTGAATTTCGGAGGTGAGCGCGCCTGCTTCCACTACCATGTACATAGCGTCAGCGTTCAACTCAATAATTTTATTCATGCGTTCCATCATCAGCACAATACCACCGTAAACGGGGATAGCACCACAGGAAACGCTGGTACCTGCACTACGCGGGGTTACAGGAACCAGAAATTTATTGGCGAGCTTCATAATTTCAGCAACCTCTTCGGCGCTGCCCGGCCAAACAACTACCTCCGGCAGATGATGGTAATGCGGATCCGGCTCCTCGTCGGTTTTGTAACGGTCTAATGTTTCTGCATCAAGCTTTACATGCTCTGCGCCAACTATTGCGCGCAAAGCGTCCAATACTTCTTCGGTTACGGGGTTATAGGTTGTCATTTGCCAAATCTCTCCTTTGCTACTGAGCTACAATGCTACTTATTTTTGCTATGATCCCATAGCTTATTAAACACTAAATACCTTGCCTGGGTTTAAAATATTGTTGGGATCCCACGCACGCTTAATCTGACGCATCAGCTCCAGCTCGCCGCCGGGGGTAAAGCGCTCCAAAAAATGCGCCTTCTTCGTGCCAATGCCGTGCTCACCGCTCAGGCGGCCGCCGTGGGCGTAGGCATAAGTATAAACCTCCTCCGTAAAGCGTGAAAGGTTTTCCTCCCACTCCGCATCACTCAAAGCCAGCTTGCACAAAACAATATGCAGGTTGCCATCGCCGATGTGCGCGTTAATACGCAAGGGGAAGGGATACTTGGCCACGGTCTTGATGATGTATTGAATCATGTCGCTCATTTCGTCAACAGGCACGACCACATCGTCTGTAGTGCACACCTTGCTGATGAGGCTGACAGACTCCAGGCAGTTGCGGCGCATCGCCCAGATGCGGTCATCCGCCTCCAGCACGTCAATGGCACCTGCTTCCTCGCAAATACCTGCCGCCTGCTCCATCTTCATGTCCAGCTCGTCCTCGTTAAAGGTTTCTATGGTGATGATAACATATATACCATCCTCTACGTGCGGCGCGCCCTCAAACTCCAGATATTTCGAGGTAGTGCGCACGTTGGGGTTGTCCATATATTCAATGCTCGTCGGGTCAATGCCCGCCTTTACCAGCTTTGGCACCACGCTAATCGCCTGTATCGGGTCGGTAAACACTGCCAGCATGTCCAGCTTATACGGCGGCAGCGGCTGCAGCTTCAGCGTCACCTGAGTGATGATGCCTAGGGTACCCTCACTGCCAATCACCAGCTGCTCCATGCAATAGCCTGTGCTGCATTTCTTCAGCGGCGAGCCAAGGTCCACAATATCACCGTAGGGAGTGACTATCTGCACAGCGTATACCTGGTTGCGTGTTACACCGTAGCGCACAGCCTTGATGCCACCGGCGTTCGTCGCCAGGTTGCCGCCAATCTGGCAGCTGTCGCTGCTCGACGGGTCACCTGCATACAGCAGGCTTTGGGCACGTGCCGCTGCCTGGATATCCAGCGTACGCACACCTGCCTGTGCCACCATGTACAGGCCTTCCTTGTTCAGCTCGATAATTTTGTTCAAGCGCTCCATCAAAAGCACTACGCCGCCCAAATCGGCAATAGCACCATCAACGATGCCGGTACCGCCACCGCGTACCGTCAGCGGCACCAAATACTTATTGCACAGCTTCACTACGCCGGCAATCTCTGTGGCATCAGCCGGGCTGACAACCACATCCGGCAGATGAAAGCAGCGCTCGTCTGCCTCCTCGTCCGTTTTGTAGCGGTCCAGTGTTTCTGCATCCGTGCGCACGTAGCGCTCCCCCAAAAGTGCGGTCAGCTCTGCCACAAATTCCGGAGTTACAGGATTATATTTAGTCATGTTACTGCCCCTCATTTTATTAATACTTAGGCGTTAAAGACCTTACCGGGGTTCAAAATCAGGTTCGGATCCCAAGCTTTTTTAATTCTGCGCATCAGCTCCAGCTCGCCTGCAGGGGTAAATTCCTCCATATAAGCAAGCTTTTTGGCACCAATGCCGTGCTCGCCTGCCAAGCGGCCACCCTGAGCATAGGCATAAGCATAAACCTCCTCGTGGAAGTCATGCACGATTTTTTCCCAGGTTGCATCGTCCAGATCGCATTTGCACAGCACGATGTGCAAATTGCCGTCGCCAATGTGGGCGTTAATCTTAACAGGAATGGGGAACGGGTACTTGCTGCCGATATGCATAATCTCCTTGATGGTAGAAGCAATGCGATCAACAGGCACAACAACGTCGTCCGTCAGCGACACCTTGCTTACCAGGCTGATGGATTCCTGGCAGTTGCGGCGCATTGCCCAGATGCGGTCATCCGCCTCCAGCACCTCCACGGCGCCTGCTGCCTCGCACAGCTCGTCCAGCTGCTCCATCTTCATATCCAGCTCGTCCTCGGTAAAGGTTTCTACTGTAATAATAACGTAAATGCCGTCCTCGTAATGCGGCGCACCCTTAAATTCGATGTAATCAGCGCAGGCACGCACATAGGAATTATCCATATATTCCATGCTGGTCGGGTTCAGGCCTGCCTGCATAATCTTGGGCACAACGTCCAAGGCCTTCATGGGGTCGTCAAATACTGCCAACAGGTCAAAGCGGTACGGCGGCATAGGCTGCAGCTTCAGCGTCACCTTGGTGATAATTCCCAGCGTACCCTCGCTGCCCATCACCAGCTGCTCCATGCAGTAACCGGTGCTGCATTTTTTCAAACGGCTGCCAACCTCCACAATCTCGCCCGTGGGGGTGACCATCTCCAGGCTGTATACCTGGTTGCGTGTTACACCATAACGTACAGCCTTGCTGCCGCCGGCGTTGGTTGCCAGGTTGCCGCCAATCAAGCAGCTTTCGGCGCTGCAGGGGTCACCTGCGTAAAGATAACCGGCGTCGTTGGCCATCTTTTGGATATCCACAGTACGCACGCCGGCCTCAGCAATAACGTACATAGCCTCGGTGTTCATTTCAATAATTTTATTCAAGCGCTCCATCAAAAGCACGATACCACCGCAAACTGCAATAGCGCCATCAGCCAGGCTGGTACCACCACTGCGCACGGTCAGCGGCACATTGTACTTATTGCACAACTTTACAACTGCAGCAATCTCTTCAGCGTTAGCAGGACGCACAACGGCATCCGGCACGCGGAAGCGGCGCGGGTCATATTCTTCGTCAGTTTTATATTGATCCAGCTTGTCCGGGTCAGTAAATACATTAGCGTCACCAACTGCGGCACGCAAATCGGCCAAAAAAGGCTCTGTTACGGGACTATATTCTTTCATGCAATTCCCTCACTTCTAAGCTATATTGTAGCAACACCTCCCACACGAATGCGAGAGGTGAGGCCTTTCTAAGATAATATTATATTACAACTTTTGCCGTTTGTCTGCAAGCTAATTGCAAGATTGTGTTAGCCTGGGCAAAACTTTTACCCGGCACGCTCATCTGTTGCCGTACATGCGCGCGTAATAGCTTTGGTATTCGCCGCTGATAATGTCCTGCCACCATTTTTTGTTATCCAGATACCAGGCAATCGTCTTTTTAATGCCGTCAGCAAATTTAGTCTCAGGCAGCCAGCCCAGCTCATTATGAATCTTCGTCGGGTCGATAGCGTAACGCATGTCATGTCCCTTGCGGTCGGTAACGTGGGTTATCAGGCTTTCGCTCTTGCCCAGCTCCTTGCAGATAAGCTTAACGATATCGATGTTGCGCATCTCGTTGTGCCCGCCGATGTTATACACCTCGCCCACTCTGCCCTTGTGGATGATCAAATCAATCGCCTTGCAATGGTCCTCCACATACAGCCAGTCGCGCACGTTCAAGCCCTCACCATACACAGGCAGCGGCTTATCTGCCAGCGCGTTGGCAATCATCAGCGGGATGAGCTTTTCGGGGAAGTGGTAGGGACCGTAGTTATTGCTGCAGCGCGAAATAGTCACAGGCAGGCCATACGTGCGGTGGTAGGCCATAACTAAAAGGTCAGCACCAGCCTTGCTGCTGCTGTAGGGCGAACTGGTGTGGATAGGAGTTTCTTCGGTAAAGAACAGGTCGGGTCTGTCTAAGGGCAGGTCGCCATAAACCTCATCGGTAGAAACCTGGTGATAGCGCTTGATGCCGTGCTTGCGGCAGGCATCCATCAAGGTTGCAGTGCCTATGATGTTGGTCTGCAAAAAGACGCCAGGGTCCTCAATTGAGCGGTCAACGTGCGACTCAGCCGCAAAATTGACCACGATATCAGGCCGCTCCTCGTAAAACAGCTTGTCAACTGCCTCACGGTCGCAGATATCCGCCTTCACAAAGCGGAAGTTTGGTGCGTCCATTACAGGCGCCAGCGTGGATAAATTGCCTGCATAGGTCAGCTTATCCAGGCAGATGATGCGGTAACCCGGGTATTTTTTGAGCATATGAAAAATAAAATTGCTGCCGATAAAACCGGCACCGCCAGTTACGATAATATTCATATGTACACCTCGTAGTTAAAATAATGGGATAAGTTTTTTATAAGAGCCTCAGTTGGTGGAAGGGATCTTCTTTCTAAAATTCACCTATCTTACGTTAGCATCATGCATCTATTTACCTATCTTGAATAAAATGGTTCTTTATTCATCACTCTTATTTGTAGCCTTTACGCATGCAGCACTTGTAATACCTAAGCAAGAAAAAAAGAAAAAAGTAACAGTTTTAAATCCTAGTCCTACATCAACCATGCCATGGACTGATATAGCCAACAAAGCCCATAGCATTGATATTGATGAAGCCCCAACAAAACCACCTATATCTAAATATTTGAACAAAAATAATCCAAACCCAACCAGCATACAAATATATCCTGCTCCACCAACAACACCAGTAGTAGAAAAATATTCTGCATAGATGTTGTGTGGAATTACTAAATTAGGTTCTTTTGCCTCCGGCGATATATATTTTTCATGATACTCTTTAGACCAATTGTCAATACCAACACCAAATAGCTTGTGATCATTCCACATGTTATATGTCGATTTCAATAACAAAATGCGTTCATTATCATAGCTACGACTAAACGATGCGGCAACATAATCCTTTAAGCAAAACATTACAGCAAATACGACAGCCAAACTGAGGAGAAAAAATTTTAACGCCTTAATTGGTTGCAACTTTTTACAAGCATAAAGCAACAACAGCCCTAACAGCCCTAGCAGGATTCCTAACCAACCACCTCTAGACCCGCTTAAAATCATTGCATAACATCCTAAAACAACATTTATCACCAAAAAGCAAGCGCTGTAGTTAAATCTATTTTTCTTTATGTAATACACACTATATACAAGACAAAACGGGAGCAAAATATCCATCATGGTAGCAAATCTATTAGGGTGTCCATAAAACGCCATTACTCTACCAGTACTAACTTCAGATACCATAAATGCATAAATTATTGTTACAAACAACGCTAAATTAAAGGACCATAATAGAATTTTCGGCAACTTATTATCATTGCATACGAGCACCATATAGTAAAACAGGAAGAACGGCAACATTTGAGAAAAAATTCTAAAGCATTTTTTTATGTATGCTAAATCACAATGTGCTACAGAAGAAAGTATTATGCCTCCCAAAAATATACCAGCGGAAACAAGCAATAATTTAGGAACCTGTTTATTCCCTATTCTCTTATAATTTAATGCCAGTATTACTCCACTGACCCCACCAACTACACCTAATAGTAAATTGGAAACAGGCGCAGCA
>CAVAHH010000100.1:0-6943 GCA_963588395.1 bacterium | reverse complement strand
GGCCAGCACTATCCTGCGCAGGATTTTAGGCACAATCATTGCCACAACGCCAACAGCAATCAGTATCAGTCCGGGATGCAGCAAATTACTCATCGCTGTCACCTCCTCTGCCATCATAATAGCTTTCGTCGCGTTGCAGTAGCGGCGTCATAATAAGCTTAGCCAGGATAATCAGTACCCAGCAGCCGACAAAGCCAAAGAAAATATCATAGCCAAAGGGCAAAGGCCACCACTGCGGACTGTGCAGATGTACACCGCACAGCTCGCCGATTGCAGATAGTACTAAAACCGCAGCAGCTACGAGATAAACTGTTTTTTTACTCATTACAGCCACCCCCCGTTCCAGCCTGCGCAAATAGCGTTGGAGGCCATATTTGCCAGTTCAAAGAAGTGCGGATAAATATCCGGTACAACACCAAGGACAACGGCAATTATTGTTGTAATACAAATAGGAATAAGCATTGCGTAGCTCATATCACCATACGAGCGGAATCTTTCCTGCGGATCCTTGCGGAAGAACGCCATCTGCACTACAGGTAGCAAGTAACCTGCTGCCAGCAGCGCGCTGGCAACCCATACCAGAATATACAGTGGCTTGCCTGCCTGTAAAGCACCCAAAGCCAGGTTCCACTTGCTGACGAAGCCAACCAGGAAAGGCGTACCGGCAATGCCTAGCGAGGCGATGGTAAAGCAGCCCATGGTTACAGGCAGCTTTTTGCCGATGCCGTACAGCTCGCTGATATTATTGCGGTGCGTACGGGCGATGATAAGACCTGCGCACATAAAGAGCGTGATCTTCATAACTGCGTGAGCTACAAGATGCAAATACGCGCCCTTAATGCTGAGTGGTGAAAGCAGCGCCGCACCCAGAACGATGTACGACAGCTGGCCGATAGTGGAAAAGGCCAGACGACGTTTCAAGTGATCCTGACGCAGGGCGATGAGCGACGATACGATAATGCTAGTGGCAGCAGCCCAGGCCAGCACATCCACAACGCCGATTTCAGCTAGCAGCTTAGGACCGAAAACGAAGCCGATGATGCGCAGCACAGCGAAAACACCGGTTTTAACTACGGCTACGGCATGCAGCAGGGCCGATACAGGCGTAGGCGCGATCATAGCGGCAGGCAGCCAGCCGTGCAACGGCATTACGGCAGCCTTAACCGAACCGGCCAGGATCATCAGCACGAAGATTGCCTGCAACACCCATTTAGGAGCCATATCCGTGGTCAGGAAACCGCCAGGCGTGAAGTCCATAGTGCCACTGATGCAATAAACGGCGATAACGCCTGCCAAAAAGAGCTGGCCGCTAATCAACGTATAAATCAAATATTTGCGGCTGGCCATCAAAGCCTCCTGGTTACGCTTATGCAATACCAACGGATAGCTTGCAAGAGTCAGCAGCTCGTAGAAGATAAAGAAGGTCAAAAGGTTTTCGGCCATAGCGATGCCCATAACAGCGCTCATGCACACTGCAAAGGCAGCAAAGTAGCCTGTCTGCTCGCTTTCGTTATTACAACGCATATAACCGATAGAATAAAAGTTCATAGGAACCCACAGCATCGAAGCCAGAACGGCAAAAATCATGCCGGCGGGATCGGTGCGCAGCGTCAATCCTACAGTATCAGTAATCTGGCACAACGTCCATTGATACTGGTTACCTGCCAAAACAGCAGGCAGCATCGAAAGGATAATGCCAAACTTGAGCACGGAAGCGATAACGCTCCAGGTTTCACGCAGGTTGGGCCATCTTCTGCTGAAGGCAATTAATACTGCCGCCAAAAAGGATACGCCTACTGCCAGAAATGGTCTGCAATCTATAATAGTCATCTCAGAAACACCTCCGGCAACCCTAACTTAATGACATCTGTTACAATATCAACGCTGTAGAAGCCAAGTACCAAAATGCTGATGCCAAGAATGAAGATTGGTAATGCCATCGCAAGTGGCAGGCCAAGCTTGCCCTTGTGCGGATGCACCTCGGTGAGAGAGGCCTCACGCTGAACAAACATCTGCTCAATAATGCGGAAGAAGTAAATAGCGTTTAAGAGGCTGCTGATAACCAGCACCGCAATGTAAAAATATTGCGCACCGGTGTAAGCACCAAGCATCAAATACCACTTACTAAAGAAGCCGCAGGTCGGAGGCAGACCAATCATGGACAGCGATGCCAAAAGCACGGTGATAGTACTGATGGTCATCTTCTTGTTCATGCCGCCAAGACGGTACAAGTTGACCTCGCCAAAGCGGTATTCTATACCGCCGATAACAAGGAAAAGACTGCTCTTCATAAAGGCATGGTTGATGATATGCAGCACCGCGCCAATAAAGCCGTACATATTGCCCATTGCCAAACCGATCGCAATATAGCCGATCTGAGCTACGGACGAATAGGCCAGCATGCGGCGGAAATCGTACTTCGCCATCGCCATGATGGAACCAATAAGAATACCGGCAACACCCATAATACCCAATACATTGAGCGCGCTATGAACGACAGGATTATCAACCCTGAAGATATAATACAAAAAGCGGATCATTGCATAAGCCGGAATTTTGCTCATCAAGCCTGCAATGAAGGCAGCAGCGCCGGGATGAGAATAGGTATAGGCATCAGGCTGCCAGCCATGTAGCGGGAAGAGCGCCATCTTAATACCAAAGCCGATAATGAGGCAGGCTACAGCAATCGCGAAGAGCGGCGAATTAAGATGCGGCACAACGCGTGCAGCCAGATCAGCCATATTCAAGGTACCTGTCATTGCATATAAGTAGCCAACACCCAGCAGATAAAGCGAAGCAGCAATCGTGCCTATGAGCAGATAGCGGAAAGCTGCCAGCATGGATTTGCGTCCACCCAAGGCGATGAGACCATAACCGGAAAGCGAAAGAATTTCCAAATATACATAAAGGTTAAATACGTCGCCTGTAATCACCATACCGCTCATGCCAACAGTCAGCAGGCCAAAAAGCGTGTAGTAACCGCCAACATGCAACCAGTCCTCATCCTTGACGAAAGGTCTGCTATAAAGCGAAATAAGTGCAGAAAGGAAGGTAACAACCACAGCCAGAATGCTGTTTAACGGGTCCAAGGCAAATTCAATGCCGATTGGCGGCTCCCAGCCACCCATCCAATAGTGCCAGGTTTTACCGCCTGCCGCCAACACGTGCTGCAGTACGATGCAGGCGTTGGCAAAGGCACCTACGATAGAAGCCATTACCACCCATGAGCCAAGGTTTCTACTGATGCGCGAAAGCAGCATGCACAAAAGCGAAGCCGACAGAGGCAGAAGAACAATTAAGACAGGAGCATGCTGTGTCATTTACTAGCCCTCCTCAATACCTCTACTTCTTCAACCGAGCCATAAATTTCTTTAATACGCATCAAGAGCGCGATCGCAACGCCTGTAGTACCAAGGCTTACAACGATTGCCGTCAGCATCAGGCCATGTGGCAAGGGGTTGATATAGGCATTGGGGTCAGTAGTAAGTCCGTTCTGGATAGGGATCATCGCCCCATCCTTTTGCGCAAAGCACAGATAGAAGTAAATAACTGCAACCTGCATGACGTTCATCGCCATCAGCTTCTTCATATAGTTTTTGCTGAGGACCATGCCGTAAACACCCAGGAAGAATAAGATCATAACCAGGGAATAGATGCCTTTAGTCTTGAGAAATTCATTCAGCACTTCCATCATCTTCACCCCTTTTCACAATTGCATCAAGCAAGTTAATTATCGTCATCATTACGCAGATGGCAACACCGATTTCGATGAGGAAGATGCCTGTAGCATGCATCTCATGCTTTGGCGTCATCTGTATCGGCATATAGTCGTAGTTTAAAAAGAAGTCCGCACCACCAAAAAGCGTTAACCAACCGGTGAAGGCATACAAAAAGGTGCCAACACCAGCGAGCACGACGGATGTTTTGCCCAAAATATTAAATTTAGTATCAAAGCCCAAAATGAGTCGTGCCAGCAGCACGCCGACAGACAACAGCGCACCGGCCTGGAAGCCGCCACCTGGTGAAAATTCACCCAGGCATAAAATATATACACCATAAGTAATGGTGAACGGCACCAGCATACGAAAGGCCACGTTCAGGATAAGACCGCCAAATGGTTCCTTCATTTGATAATCTCTCCTTCCTCAGGGTCCTCGGGTTCTTCCTCAGGACGACGGCCGACAGGATTGCTGGTGAGCACCAGCACCGTAGTCAAGCCGGCCAGAAACATAACCGAGGTTTCCCACATGGTATCAAAGCCTCTGTAGTCAATGATGACGCCGGTAACAATATTAGGCGAGCCTGTATCCTCCTCACTGCGGGAGATATAGGTCGGGGTAACATGCTGGTTAGGCGCAGTGTTAGCGTCACCAATTTCGGGCAGATAGGTTACGACGGAGCAGAACATGCCTGTCATAACAGCCAGAATAACAGCAACCAATCCACGCATTATTTACACCACCTATCAATTTTTTTGAGCGAAGCTACAAAGAATACGGTAGAAATCGTACCAATAACAGCTTCAGTAAAGGCAACGTCAGGCGATCCCATCATCAAATAGAGCAGTACGGCGCAAAAGCTGAAGCCGCTATAGATGATAGCCGCACTCAAAATATCCTTACAAAAGATGACCGCACAGGTAATAAGGATCAGGAAGATGAGTAAAATTGCTTCTACAAGATATATTTGCATTTTATTTATCCTCCTTATCACGCACATGTCCTACAGGCTCATCAGCGCTGTGGCCTGGCTTTTCCAGCCCGACAAGCTTTTTGGCACCCTTAGTTTTGAGCGTCCACACAGGATGCCCCGATTTATAGGCCGCCTTACTCAAAATATGTGAGCCGATAGGATTTGCCATAAATACAATCAAAAACACAAAAGCCATCTTCAAGGATGTCAGCGTCGCTCCCTCGTAGATCATCAAGCCAATAAAAGAAAGTGAGCAGCCCAGCGTTTCACTGTTACCGGAGGCATGAATTCTGCTATAAAAGTCAGGCAGTCGCAGCATGCCGATAGCCGAACCAACGAAGAAGACCAATCCACCAAGCATGAAGAGCGCTGCCAGCGCCTCCCTAGCGGAGGTAATACCAATATCAAACATCATATCTTTTTACCTCCCAAGAATTTAGCCACAACTATAGAGCCGATAAAGCCCAAAATAGCGTACGAAATTGCTATATCAACGTACATATCCGGTCGTCCGTCTATATAGCCAAACAACACCAAAAGTAAAATAGTGTCAGCACCGATGACTCCCAGGCCGTTCATCCTGTCAAAAATGGTCGGTCCGTAAAAAAGACGCTGTAGCATGGCGCCGATCACCAGAAGAATGGAAATCATCAGGATAAAGAAGATAACGTTCATAATCATTCCTCACTCTCCACTACTGCGAAATCAAATTTCTCGCCATACAAATCAGCCACTTTTTTCTGCATGCCACCATCAAGCACCCCCGCCGCCGCACCGACAGTAAGTGCGTGGATTTCATACAGACCGTCATCCGTTACGTTCATCGTTACTGTGCCCGGAGTAAGTGTGATGGAGTTTGCCAAAACCACTGAAGCCATGGGATTGTCCACCCTAAAGCGGAAGCGTACGACCTTAGGATCGATATCCAGCTCCTGTGACGTCGTTGCCAGCAGCACATCGATATTGGCTAACACCAGCTGCCACATCAGCCAGAAAAAGTACAACACCGCCTTTGGTAGCGATACACCAAAGACATAATAGCGCTTGCTACCATCCTTGTTGGGTATCAACAACAGCGGATAGGTAATCCAGGTAGTCACCACGGCCGTAATGACACCATAAACGACAAACTTTGTTTCTGTACGACCGGACAGGGCCATCCAAAAAGCAAACAGCACCAAGGCAAGAACTACCATGTGGACTATGGGTGAGCCTACTATTCTCTTATCATTCAATACACTTTGCTTCTCCACAGCTACCACCTTTCTTTATATGATTTTGTAAATATAATAACATTTACGTAACTAATTATGCTGCAACGCGGCCCAACCAGTTGCGAAAATATAAGTACCGCTCTCACGGTGCCATGAAACCGGTACTGTGTAACCCGTAAGATTACGGATAACGCACAAAAATAATAAGCAATAAGAGCCTACTCACGCTCTTATTGCTTATAAATTAGACATTAATGCAAAAATTCCTGCTTTTTTCCTCTTATAGAATAAAAGTTATGCAATTATTTTTTGTTCAAATCAATCAATGAAAATGTGCATTCATCAGCTGACATCATGCGTGCCGTAAGCTTACGTACGCGGTCTATATCGGCCGTACAGCAAATCTTAACCTTGCCCACGCCCTCAGTGCGCAAAAAGCCGTCGTGCTTCAACGCTAAAATGGCATCACCACTCGTCGCTGCCGCCGGATCTATCACCTTGACACCATCACCAAAGGCCTCCATCAGCTGCTTTTTGATAAACGGATAGTGCGTACAAGCTAAAATAACGGCATCCACGCCTGCAGCTACCAGCGGTGCTGTATACTTGTCAACAGCCTGTTGCAACGCAGGACTGTCAAATTGTCCGCCCTCGATAATAGGCACGAACTCCGGGCAGGCCATGGGAAAGACTTCAGCCTCGCCATCAGCTGCCAAAATAGCTTTCTTATGCAAACCGCTGTTAACTGTAAACTGCGTTCCCATAACGCCGATTTTTTTCTTTTTACTGGCGCTCAGCAAAAGTTGCGCCCCCTTAGACATACCCACGACGCTAAAGGGATGTTTTCCCCTTAAGCTGTCCACACCCAGCATCGTGAGCGTGTTGCAGGCTACAACCACCTGCTTAACGCCCTGTGCCGCCAGCCAGTCAATCATCTCACCCACAAAGCCGCGAATTTCGGCTTCGGTGCGTGTGCCATAAGGCGTACGAGCCGTGTCACCCACATAAATAAAATCCTCGTGCGGTAGCATCTGATG
>CAVAHH010000099.1:0-6974 GCA_963588395.1 bacterium | reverse complement strand
TCCTGATTGTTTTTGCTGACCAGGTTCCTGCTGCTATTGCTACTGTTTTGCATGATGCCTTCACTCCGACTGCTGCTCAGGGCGGATTTTTGGGTGCAAGCGTAATGCTGGCGATGCGCAGTGGTGTTGCCCGCGGCGTATTCTCCAATGAATCCGGCTTAGGCTCCGCACCTATCGTTGCTGCTGCTGCTAAAACCAAATGGGCTGCAGAGCAGGGTCTTGTTTCTATGACCGGTACCTTCATTGATACCATCATCATCTGCACGCTGACAGGCTTGTCCCTGGTTGTTACCGGCGTATGGACCGGCCCTCTGAATGGTGCTGCTATGACCGATAGCGCCTTTACTATTGCCTTTCCGCAATTTGGCAGCCTGCTGCTTTTAATCGGTCTGGTGCTCTTCGCGTTCACCACCATCCTTGGCTGGAACTATTACGGCGAGCGCTGCGTAGAATATTTGGTTGGCGTAAAGGCAATTTTGCCGTACCGCATCATCTTCATCCTGCTGGTTGCCTGCGGTCCCTTCCTCAAGCTGGAGGAAATTTGGGTGCTGGCCGATATTGTTAACGGCCTGATGGCTATTCCTAACCTGATTGCGCTTTTAGCTCTGTCCGGCGTGGTTGTTGCCGAAACCAAGGCTTACCAAAAGCATTTAGCTGAGCAAAAGCATAAATAAGCTACCCTAATATTTATTTTATACAGCAAGGCGGCGTTGTGAGACTCTCCTGAGAGTTCCCACAGCGCCGTCTTGCATTTTTGCTTGCGCAAAGCGTTTAACTATGCTAAACTAGCTGTGATAATGGCAACATTTATTGCTTGTAGCTAAAGGCGTAGCCGGGTTAGCGAAAGGAAGTGCGCAATGAGTATTATTGGCAACATTTTCTGGTTTGTTTTGGGTGGTGTTTTTGCCGGTATTATCTGGTATTTTGTGGGTTTGCTTTGGTGTATTACGGTTATAGGCATACCTGTGGGTCTGCAGTGCTTTAAGCTGGGGCGGCTGAGCTTTTTCCCCTTTGGCAAGGATGTGGAGCTAAGCGGTAATACTACTTCGCTTTTGCTAAACATCTTTTGGCTGATCTTTGGCGGTGTGGAGCTGGCGATTACGCATGCTATTTTCGGACTGATCTGCTGCTGTACGATTATTGGTATTCCATTTGGTTTACAGCATTTTAAGCTGGCAAAGCTGGCACTTTTGCCCTTTGGCGCGGAGATAGTGAGCAGGTAAAAATATATAGCTGACGCTGCGGACGCGTTGTCTGCAGCGTTTTTTTTACGCAAACGAAAAGCAGCCTGCAGGGGATATTGCAGGCTGCTTTTCATAGGAAAGCTGTTTATGATGAATTTGATGGGAAGGGTGTAGCAATTTCTTGCTACACCTATAATATAACATAGCGCTATGACAGAAAAAGGGCAAAGAATTGAAAAAATAGTGAAATTGCATAGATGATTTATAGGCGTTGCCCTGGTCGCAGAATTAGGGATTTGGTTTACTTATACACAAAAATGGTTAACCGTTTTGCACAGGCGGTTGACTTATTTTTTTAGCTTATATATAATTAGTAGGTACACACGAAATATTGGAGGCTCTGTTGTGATTAGCATAGAGAATTTGAAGCATTATTATACAGACGCGGATGGCAATGAGGTGAAGGCCTTAGACGGCGTCAGCCTGGAGATTGCAAGGGGTGAATTTGTGGCAGTTATCGGTGCCAATGGCAGCGGCAAGAGCACGCTGGCACGTCATATCAACGGTCTTTTGTGGCCGACAGAGGGCAGGGTGCAGGTTGATGGCATGGATACCGCAGACGAAGAAAAAATGTGGGATGTCCGCCAAAGGGTGGGCATGGTATTCCAAAATCCTGACAATCAGATAGTTGCTGCGATTGTAGAGGAGGATGTGGCCTTCGGACCGGAAAATATCGGTGTCCCGGGGCCGGAAATCCCAGGACGGGTGCAGGCAGCGCTTGCCGCCGTGGGGATGACGGAATATGCCAAGCATGCACCGCATCTTTTGAGCGGCGGCCAAAAGCAGCGCGTAGCGATTGCAGGTATTTTGGCGCTGCAGCCTGAATGTATCGTGCTGGATGAACCTACGGCGATGCTGGATCCGCAAGGACGCAAGGAGATTGTGGCAACTGTGCGCAGGCTGAACAAAGAAAAGCAGATGACGATTGTTTATATAACGCACTATATGACAGAGGCCTTGGCCGCTGACCGCGTGGTAGTTATGGAAAAGGGACACATCCGTTTTATGGGTACTCCGCGTGAGGTGTTCAGCCGTGTGGACGAGCTGGAGCAGCTGGGGCTGGAGGCACCGCTGGCGGCGAAGGTGGCAAGCGAGCTGCGTAAGGGTGGCGCCAAGCTGCCGCAGGATATTATAACGGACGAGGAGCTGGCACAGGCATTATGTCAATAAAACTTTTTAACGTATATCATACATACTCCAAGGGCACACCCTTTGAGCGTTTGGCGCTTAAGGATGTGTCGCTCAATATTAACAAGGGAGAAATCGTTGCCATCATCGGCCATACTGGTAGCGGCAAAAGCACGCTGGTGCAGCACCTTAACGGCCTGTTGAAGCCTGATACCGGCCGCGCTACGATAGACGACGTGGATATCACCGCCAAGGGAGTGCAGGCTAAAAACGCACGTCAGCAGGTGGGCATGGTGTTCCAATACCCTGAGCATCAGCTGTTTGCCGAAACAGTTTTTGAAGATATAGCCTTTGGTCCGCGCAACAAGAGCTTTGCCGAGGAAGAGGTCACTAGGCAGGTAAAAGAGGCGATGGCCTTCGTCGGTCTGGATTATGACACCTTCGCCCAGCGCTCGCCCTTTCAGCTGAGCGGCGGCCAGATGCGCCGCGTGGCGATTGCCGGCGTGGTGGCGATGAACCCGGATTACCTGGTGCTGGACGAGCCTTCGGCGGGATTGGATCCGCGCAGCCGTAATGCTGTTTTCCGTGAGATTATGTCCCTGCATCAAAGCAGGGGGATAGCTATAGTTTTGGTTACGCACAGCATGGAGGAGGCAGTAAAATACGCTGACCGCCTGCTGGTTATTAATAACGGCGCCGTGCTGTTTGACGGTGCGCCTGCCGCAATTTTTAGCGAGCACGCTGACGAGCTGGTGCGCGTGGGCATGGACGTGCCGCAGGTGTACAAGCTGGCTGCCCTGCTGCGTGCACAGGGGCTGGCACTGCCTGAGGGGATTAAGGATGATGCGGCGCTGGTTAAGGCGATCCGCAAAGCAAAGGGGTGGAAATAATGCTGAGTGATATTACTTTAGGACAATATTTTCCTGGCAACTCCTTTATCCACCGCTTGGATCCGCGTACAAAGCTTTTGGCTACCATGATTTATATCGTGGCGATATTCTTTGCAACTACGCCTTTGGCTTATGGTCTTTTAGCGGCCTTTGCCGCCGTAGTGATTTTGATTTCGCGCGTGCCGTGGCTCTTGGTGTTTAAGTCGCTGAAGCCTATTTGGATTATTGTTATTTTGACAATGCTTATCCATATGTTTACGGCTCCGGGCGAGCACATTGTCTTTACCTGGAAGTTTTTGAGCGTGACGGCTGAGGGCATCGACATGGGCGTGAAGATGGCAGTGCGCTTGATTCTGCTGCTGCTGTTTTCATCCGTGCTCACCTTTACCACCTCGCCGATTGTGCTGACCGACGGTATAGAAAGCCTGCTGCGTCCTTTTAAAAGCGTGGGCGTGCCTGCGCACGAGCTGGCGATGATGATGACCATCGCTCTGCGCTTTATTCCTACGCTGCTGGATGAAACCGACCGCATTATGAAGGCGCAGACCGCGCGTGGTGCCGATTTCAGCAGTGGCAATCTGTTTGAGCGTATGAAAAACATGCTGCCGCTTTTGGTGCCGCTCTTTATCAGTGCCTTCCGCCGTGCAGACGAGCTGGCCGTAGCAATGGAGGCGCGCTGCTACCGTGGCGGCGAGGGCAGGACGCGTATGCACGAGCTGGTTTATACCAAAAGTGATTATCTGGCGCTGGCCCTGGTGATTATACTTGCAGCTACCTTGGCAGTGCTGCGTTGGGGAAATATATGCGGACAATAAAGCTGGTAGTTGCCTATGATGGCAGTGGTTATCATGGCTTTCAAAAGCAAAAGAACGCGCAGACGGTGCAGGGAGTGCTGGAGGAGGCGCTGGCGAAGCTGTGCGGCGGCAGTGTGGTGACTGCAGGCAGCGGCCGCACGGATGCAGGGGTGCACGCCCTGGCGCAGACGGTGACCTTTACGACGGCAGGACACATACCCTGCGCTAACCTGGTGCGGGCGGCGGCAAGCCTTTTGCCCAAGGATATAGTGATTATAAGCGCCGAGGAGGTGGCAGAGGGCTTTCATGCACGCTTCAGCGCCAGGTGGAAGACCTATCACTATAAGCTGCTGGTAAATGAGCACGCTAACCCCTTCATGGTGCGTTACGCCTGGCAGCTGCGTCAGCAGCCGGATGTGGCGGCGATGAACGCGGCGGCAGCACTGCTTTTGGGTACGCATGATTTTAGCGCCTTTCGCAGCAGCGGCAGCGTGGAAAGCTCGCCTGTAAAAACAATTTATGCAGCCAAATGGCAGCAGCAGGGGCAGGAGCTGCTCTTTAGCATCAGCGGCGACGGCTTTTTGTACCACATGGTGCGCAATCTGGTTTGGTCGCTGGTGCAGGTGGGGCTGGGCAAACGCACGACGGCTGATTTTGCGGCCGAGCTGGCAGCACAGCGCTGTGAATTTTTAAACGAGCCGGCGCCACCACAGGGCTTATACCTGGCGCACGTTGGCTACAACGAGTACCCCAAATTGTAAAATTAATTACGTTTTCCCTAAAAACTGCTTGACTTAAACTATAGATTTGCGTATAATATATCTACGTGATTTTCCGCTTGATTTCACTAGCCCCGAAATACGGTGAGAAGATCGCAACGAACTGTATATTTGGAATTTATCTAGGAGGGACACAAGCGATGAAATCTTTTATGGCTAATCCGTCCAACATCGAACGTAAATGGTTCGTTGTTGACGCAGCTGATAAAACTCTGGGCCGCCTGGCAGCAGAGGTTGCAAAAGTCCTGCGCGGTAAACACAAACCTACCTTTACCCCGCATATGGACACCGGTGATCACGTAATCATTATCAATGCAGATAAGGTTGTTCTGACCGGCAAAAAACTGACCAAGAAAATTTACTTCCATCATTCCGGTTATCTCGGTGGCGACAGCTATGTAAAGGCTGGCGACATGCTGAAGAAGAACCCTGTAAAGATGGTAGAGCTTGCTGTTAAGGGCATGATCCCGCACAACAGCCTTGGCGCTAACATTTTCTCCAAGCTTCATGTATATGCAGGCAGCGAGCATCCGCATGCTGCTCAAAAGCCTGAAGTTATGGAACTCAACATTAGATAACATCCGGGAGGGAACAATAAATGGCAGTAGTTACTTATAACGCAACCGGTCGTCGTAAATCTTCCGTTGCTCGCGTTCGCCTGGTTCCGGGTGAAGGCAACATCGTAATCAACGATCGTGAATTAAACAAATACTTTGGCCTGAAGACCTTAGAGCTGATTGTTAACCAACCGCTCGAAGTAACCGAGACCAAAGGCAAATATGATGTACTCGTAAACGTAAATGGCGGCGGTATTTCCGGCCAAGCTGGTGCTATCCGTCACGGCATTGCCCGCGCATTGCTGAAGGTTGACGCTGAGTTCCGTCCTGCTCTGAAAAAAGCAGGCTTCCTGACTCGCGACCCGCGCGAAAAAGAGCGTCGTAAATACGGCTTGAAGAAAGCTCGTAAGGCTAGCCAGTTCAGCAAGCGTTAATTCGCAAACTGTTCGAAATCAATCACAAACACAAATCGCACAAAGGCCCCGCATCGCAAGGTGCGGGGTTTATTGTTATATAATATTTTTGACATTTTTCAATACATAAGGTAAGATACAAGCAAAGGGAGGTGGAGCGAATGATGTATCCGTTTTTGACATTAGATGATGAAACTGAGATTGTGCATTCAGAAATGCGCAAGGATGGTACGGTTAAGGTGTATATTGAAAGGCCTGACGCAGAGGATTGTTTTCATTATGCTACCTGCTATCTTCCTGAATATGTATGGGAGGATATTTATGGCTTTTCGCAGGAAGAAATAGCTAAATATCAACAGATTATTGAATCAACAGCGCATTTGATTATGAAATTTTCACAAGAAGGCGGTTTTGAAAATGCCTCAGGTTTTTAAAATTGGATCTTATTGGGTTTACTTTTGGTCAAATGAAAATGATCCCATAGAACCGATACATGTGCATGTATCGCAGGGAGCGCCTAAGGAGAATGCGACAAAAATATGGATTACACGGGCAGGTAAATGCTATTTGTGTCATAATAATTCACATATCCCTGATAAAATATTAAGGAATATAATGGCGATCATTGAAGCAAGAAGTCAGGACGTTGTAGATAAATGGCGGAAGTATTTTGGTAGCGTGAGATATTTTTGCTAGTGAAATGTAATAACCCCCGCATCGTAAGGTGCGGGGGTTAGTGTTATACGGAATCACGTTTCTAGAATTGCAGATGGTGGGAATTAACGTCTTAACCATTTGATGAAGTAGTAGACAAGTAGCACATCCACAATCAAGCCTGCTATGTGCAGCAGTTGTTGAAAAACTTCTAATTGCTCCATGTTGTTTGTTCTGCTACAATATGGCTAGGGTTTCGCCGCCAGTGGTTGAGACTGGCGGCGGCCTCTTTAGTTATGCATGCTCTTGATAATCTCCGTTAGAAGACTAACAACGGCCTGCAACAACTCAATAATTGCCTTGAGTATGGCGGCTTTCATGATCAAAAGTTCTAGCCATTTATCAAGGCTTTTATTTTGTTTAGCCATATTAGCAATCTCCTTTCTTGTTAGATTTAGAAAACATTTTAGATGTTCAACACAACTAAATTGTTTTCTATGACTACATAATAGCAT
>CAVAHH010000098.1:0-6990 GCA_963588395.1 bacterium | reverse complement strand
TTACGCCAGCAGCAGCCAGCTTGTTGATGCTGTCATAAGCCCAGTGGCCAGCAGGAACATCAGAGAACGGGTTAGCAGCATAAGCAGATGCGGTTACGCCCAAAGCCATTGCCATTGCAAGTACTAAAGATTTTTTCATTTTAATTTCCTCCTTTAGGAAAACACAATTAGAAATCCTGCCCTGCCTTGTCGCACCGGCCGCAAGCAATAGCCTGCTGCTGCTTTCTTGTAAGAGTTGCCTTGTTTCCTCTACTGTACTTGCATCAGCTTGTTATCAGCTGCTGCCCTCGTGCAGTTAGCATGAGCAAATTTCTACGCTCTTCATTTTATCACTTTTTCAGCTGTAGTTCAAGCGCTTCACAATTATTTTGGATTTAAGTAACTTTTATAATTGCTGCCATAGTATTGTTTAAACATCTAGATACAGCCTTCATACGTACAAATAAAAAAGCCGCCATCCCTGACGGTTTTTTTACTGTCGCCTTGCCACACCCCTGTAACAAGCCACATCCGATAAAATTGGAGAAGAAGGAGAATTGGGAATTTCTTACGTAACGAGCAAATTGTCCGCTTTGCTCCTGTAGTAAATGATTTTATAAATCAATATTTCGACCCACAGCCGACATTCAAAAAACCGTCTCTGCAAGCAAAGACGGTTAAATGCGCACAATTAAGATAGCTGCCACTCTCACATAAACAGTATCTTACCTGTTAACATCTTTCCTGTCTCTCGCAGGCCAAGCAAATGCTTGTACAAACAGCTGTGCTGACTCCAGGCAAGCCTGTTACAGCGGCGGGACCGTTTGGGATTGCACCAATTAGCTCTTCATACGAAATATTGATTTGTTACTTTAATTATACTCATTACGATTAAGAATGTCAAGACTCTAAAGAGTTGTTTCCCTAAAATTTGTATGAGACTAAATATACTAATAAGTATAGAAATGCATTCAAACTTTATCGCAAAACAACAAGGGCGCAGGAGTTTCATCCTGCGCCCTTGCGCTTTACCGGTCAGCAATCTTCACGTCTGAAGCTTTGCCGCCGGATTTATTTGTTTTGTTCTCGATGCCGCATTGCAGCACGATCGATATCAAATGCATTAATCAGCTCGGTTACAGCCTGGCTGGGAGATACCACGCCATTAACGGCTGCTTCCATAACTGCCGGCAAACGACCCTTAATCATCGGATCTTCGAAGAACAGGTTGTGCAAATGCTCATCAATCATGCTGTTAACCCAGGAAACAGTCTGGGATTTACGTCTGCGGTCAAACGCCCCGGATTCCTTGGTAACCTTTTCAAACTTGCGCATAACGGCCCACAGCTCCATCAGGCCCTCCTTGGTCAAGGCAGAGCATCTGTAAGCATGGGTCTTCCAGCCTTCGGTTGCAGGGCGGATGAACTCAATCATACGCTCGTATTCACCCTGAGTAACAATAGCCTTAGGCAGGTTATCACCATCAGCCTTATTGACAACGATAGCGTCTGCAACCTCCATAATGCCCTTCTTGATGCCCTGCAGGTCATCACCGGCACCGGTGAGTACGACCAGCATAAAGAAGTCTACCATCGAACGGACGGTAATTTCGGATTGGCCAACGCCTACTGTTTCGACCAGGATTACATCGCAGCCTGCAGCCTCGCAAAGAAGCATGGTTTCGCGGCTTTTGCGTGCAACACCGCCTAAGGTTCCTTTAGCAGGAGACGGACGGATAAAGCAGTTAGGCTCGCGCGACAGCATCTGCATACGCGTTTTATCGCCTAAGATGGAACCGCCTGTGATAGAGCTGGTAGGGTCAACAGCCAAAACTGCTACCTTGTAGCCCTGACGGCACAGCATCTGACCAAAGGCTTCGATAAAGGTACTTTTGCCGGCGCCAGGCACACCGGAAATACCGATGCGCAGGGCCTTACCGGTGCGCGGCAGCAGAGCCTGCAGGACGCGCTGTGCTTTATCAAAATCCCTTGGTGCATTGCTTTCTATAAGCGTAATAGCTTGGGACAGGGTTTTACGATCGCCTTCACTGACTCCTTTTATTAACTCTTCCGGACTAGGCTTTTTCCTTAAGGGGAATTTCCTAATTTTATCCACAGGGTTATACTTCTCCTCACTGACAGCGTTTACAGAGCTGTCGATGCCGCCCATTACAGAGCAGGCAAAGTTAGGGTCTTTTTTCAGGGGTACCCAACTCGGCCTAATGTCTTTTTCACCAGTTTCAGGCATTTATATCACCTCAGTCTTCAGCGTGCTCAGCCTTTGCACGGTCTACCAACATTTGCAGTAATTGGATGCAGCACTTAGGAATGTTGGTACCAGGTCCAAAGATGCCTGCTGCACCATGCTCATACAGGAAGTCATAATCCTGTGCAGGAATTACGCCGCCGATGCAGACCATGATGTCTTCGCGGCCACGTTTAGCCAGCTCTTCAACGATTGCAGGCAGCAGGGTCTTATGACCAGCAGCCAGAGAAGAGAAGCCAACCATATCAACGTCGTTATCTACAGCGTCCTGTGCAGATTCTTCCGGGGTCTGGAACAGCGGGCCAACGTCGACGGTCCAGCCCATATCTGCAAAGGAGGTTGCCAGTACCTTTTGACCACGGTCATGGCCGTCCTGACCCATCTTAGCCAGGAAGATACGAGGACGACGGCCTTCAAGTTTTTCAAACTCGTCTGCCAGTTGGGTTGCTTTTTCCATATCGTCATTGCCGCTGAATTCGCTGGAATATACGCCGGATACGGTGTGGATTACAGCATTGAAACGGCCGGATACTTTTTCAACTGCGTCGGAAATTTCACCCAGGGAAGCACGATCGCGTGCAGCCTGTACAGCCATCTCCAGCAGGTTGCCGTTGTCACGGGTTTCAGCTGCCTTCGTGATAGCTTCCAGATCGCGGGCAACAGCATCATTGTCACGCTCTGCTCTCAGTTTTTCCAGACGTTTAATCTGTGCGTTACGTACAGCGGTGTTATCGATAGACAGTACGTTCAAAGGATCTTCCTTAGCCAGACGGTATTTGTTCAGGCCAACGATGGTTTCCTTGCCGCTATCAATGTTAGCTTGACGACGGGCTGCGCACTCTTCGATACGCATCTTCGGCAAGCCGGTTGCAATAGCCTTAGCCATGCCGCCCAGTGCTTCAACCTCCTGGATATGAGCCCAAGCACGGCGAATGATTTCGTTGGTGAGGTATTCAACATAGTAGGAACCGCCCCACGGATCGATAATCTTGCAGACCTTGGTTTCATCCTGGATGTACAGCTGGGTGTTACGAGCCAGACGTGCGGAAAAGTCAGTCGGCAGTGCGATAGCTTCGTCCAGTGCGTTGGTGTGCAGGGACTGGGTGTGGCCCAGAGCTGCGGACATAGCTTCCATACAGGTACGGGAAATGTTATTGAACGGATCCTGCTCGGTCAGGGACCAGCCAGAGGTCTGGCTGTGAGTACGCAGTGCCATGGATTTCGGGTTCTTAGCGCCGAAGCTCTTCAAAATCTTAGCCCACAGTACACGTGCAGCACGCATCTTAGCTACTTCCATGAAGTAGTTCTTGCCCATATCCCAGAAGAAGGACAGACGCTTTGCGAAAGCATCTACTGCCAGGCCTGCAGCTTCACCAGTACGAATATATTCCATGCCGTCGGCCAGAGTGTAGCCTAATTCCAGGTCGCAGGTTGCGCCGCATTCCTGAATGTGATAGCCGGAAATAGAGATACTGTTGAATTTAGGCATGTATTTAGTGGTGTATTCGAAAATATCACCGATGATACGCATGGACATAGCAGGCGGATAAATGTAGGTGTTACGTACCATGAACTCTTTCAGAATATCGTTCTGAATGGTACCAGCCATGATGGATTTATCTACGCCCTGCTCTTCACCGGATACGATGAAGAATGCCAGTACAGGAAGTACTGCGCCGTTCATGGTCATGGATACGGACATCTGATCCAGAGGAATACCGGAGAACAGGATGTTCATATCAAGCATAGAGCAAACAGATACGCCTGCTTTACCAACGTCGCCAACTACACGCGGGTTATCAGCGTCATAGCCACGGTGGGTCGGAAGGTCGAACGCGATGGACAGACCTTTCTGGCCTGCTGCCAGGTTACGACGATAGAATGCGTTGGATTCTTCTGCGGTAGAGAAACCTGCATATTGACGTACAGTCCACGGACGGAATACGTACATTGTGGAATAAGGACCACGCAGGAACGGAGGAATACCGCTCATAAAGTCCAGATGGTTACATTTATCATAGATATCCTTGGTGTACAGCGGAGCTTTCGGAATACGTTCCAAGGTAGTATCATAAAGGGCATCATAATTTTCGCCCATTTTTTCTTCCAGGTTTTTCTTCCATTCATCATAAGAACAGGAAGGATGATCAGGAAGGGCAACTTTAGTGAAATCCGGATTAATGCTCATTATTCAATCATCCCCTTCTTCTTTTGCAGCATCTTCAGAGTTTGGAAGCAGTTAGCTTTAACACTGATGAAGTCATCAATGCCGGCTTCTTTGTAAACCGGCTCCAGGTCTTTAGGAGCAGCGCCTGCCAGGAACAGGGTTGCGGACGGTTTCATAGCGGCTTTGATCATCGGAGCCAGTTTCGGCACGATTTCAGGATAGGTAGCGTCGGTGGAGCAGATAACTGCTACATCGTAGTCGCCTTCCTTGAAGGCCTTCAGGCATTTTTCGTATTGATCGCCATCTTCGCCGTCTTGGAAGCCATCGTTCAGATGAACATTGAATTCGCCAACCTGCAGGAAGGAGGTGGAGAAGTCAGCACGTGCTTTATGTTGAGGAATGGGGCCCATGTTGCAGAGGAATACTTCAACATTTTTGCCGGTCTTCTTAACATAATCTTCGGTGTCGAAGCGCAGCGCTTCATAGCGCTCGGTCCAGTGATGAGCAGCAATAGCTTCAACGGTTTCGGTTGTTTCAGCTTTGCAGCCTGCAGCAGCAACCTGGCCAATGGTAGCACCATTGCTGAAGGCTTCGATTGCGCCTTCTACAGTTTCAACGTTAGCCAGCTTGCCAGCCAGATAGTTGGTGTCGATATCAGCTACGTAAGCAGCAACAGCAGCTTCACGCTCTTTCTTCAGCTTCGGAGTATCCTCTTCGCGGCGCTCCAGCGGTTCTTCGGTCATGTTGGGGTACATGTTGACGCCAACTGCACGGTCGCTGCGCATTTCCAGAGCTTTGAAGCGTTTTGCCAGGATCTCAGCAACCTGAGCCTGCGGATAACCGGCTTCCAGAGCTTTGATGATACCACCCAGCTCTTCAATCTTCTGGAACTCAGCCCAGATTTTCTCGGTGATTTGCTTGGTCAGGGTTTCTACGCCCCAGCTGCCGCCGGCAGCATCAATCGGGCTCAGCATGCCGAATTCTTCTTGCAGCATTACATGCAGGTTGCGGGCAATACGGCGGGAGAATACGTCACCCTTACGGATGAGCTCATCAAACGGCGGGTTGTCATAGGTGGTTACGCCACCAACAACGCTGGAGAAGGTTTGGGTGCAGTTACGCAGCATGTTAACATACGGGTCAACTACGGTCTTAGTGAAGCGTGCGCTGCGGCCATGAACTACGATAGCACGGTCTTCCAGCTTAGCGCCGAAAGCTTCCATGATAGCAGCCCAGATCATACGCAGGGAACGCAGCTTAGCAATTTCCATGAAGAAGTTTGCACCTTGGTTGAAGCAGAAGTACAGGGACTTAGAAATATCTTCAATAGACAGACCACGTTTTTGCATTTCGCGGATGTATTCAACTGCGGTAGCAAAAGTGTAAGCAACCTCTTGTACGGCGTCAGCACCACCATTGGTGTAAACATCGCTGTTTACGAATACAGTGCGCAGCTCAGGAGTGTTAGCACGTGCATATTTAATGGTTTCTGCCATTTCGTCATACAGGCAGGACAGAGAGGTCGGGGTCTTACCAGCTTTTACCAGTTCGCCGATCGGATCTCCACCGATAACGCCTTTCAGGCCTTTTACATCAACGCCGGCACCCTTCAGTGCGGCAATGGTGAGAGCCAGCAGACCTTTAGAGCCGTTAGCAGTGTACATCATGATAGGATACTTGTCCAGCTTCAAGCCGTCCAGCAAAACCTTCATATCTTCAACAGTGGTTACGTTAACACCAATGTCGCCAGGTTTTTCTGCATCCTTAACGTCAACGCCGTTCAGGGTCGCGGTATCCAGTTTAATGTTATAAACAGTAGAGCCCTTGCTGATTTCTTCTTTCAGCAGCTCGTTATTTTCAGCAGGCAGGGTTTCGTCGCAGGCTTGTGCAATACCCCAAGGTTGGTGTACATAGCCATTAACGGTTGCGCCACGCAGGAAGTCGCCCATTCCCGGATAATCGTCTGTCGGCAGGATTGCATCGGTGCCTTTACGGGTATAAATCGGGTCAAAGGTGATACCCTCGTAGTTCTTAGTATACATAATTTTGTCAAAGGGTTTACCCTTCAGCAAAAGGTTACATGCCTCCACCCATTCATCCCAGGTGGGTTCGGTAAATTCATCAAAAGTTACCTCCGGAAATTCGGTTACTTTTTCTGACTTACGCAACATGGCTTCCAGTTCTTTGTCTGTTAACGGTCTTTCTTCCGCAACAGCAGCTGTAGATTTTTGTTCATCAGCCATTCAAATAATCCTCCTTTAAATATTAATCATTACTGCAGGCAGAGCCCACAGCACCAAGCTAGAAACGCATATCACCTCCAGCCAATCTTGTCTGCCGATGCAGCTGCTATCCGACCGCTCTCACCCGGTCATCAGGGGACAAGTGCCGCATCCTTGCTTGGATAGATCTTTAAGAAGCAAACAGCATTTATATACACGGTCACGGTTGTCCAGGCCGTATATAACTAATTAATCAGCGCAGGCCTCAAAGCTGGCCAAACGGCCATAATTAACCTGCATCTTGCGGATCTCCCTACCGGGAGTGATAGAGTCATTCAAAATCATATTGCCCAGGGC
>CAVAHH010000097.1:0-7000 GCA_963588395.1 bacterium | reverse complement strand
GTAATAATAGCGTGCGCCTGTGGTATGCCTACAGCTGCTACCCAAAACATCACTGTGCCACTCAAAGCCAGTGCATCCGGCTCATGTGAATATAGGCTGAAGATAGGCACTTGGCCAAAGTAAATGATAGAGAAGAATATTACGGCCAACCCCAAGCCCCATTTGAAACCAAGGCTACGGTATTGTTTCCATTCGCTGTAATTAGCAGCACCACGAGCCTGACCAGCAAGCACCATATTAGCCTTACCAAAGCCAAAGATAAAATCATATGACAAATCACAGATATTATAGCAAATGCTGTGCACAGCATAGGGGAGAGTGCCAAGGCGTGCAGTCATCCAGCCATAGGCCAGCATACCAATGCGTTCTGCTCCCAGCTCGCTAAAAACACCGCCAAAAACAGGCAAAAACTCACGCCAAAATCTTTTATCAGGCAGTTGCCACAGACCGCTATCAAAGAAGCGCTCATGCCACATAATCCACAGCGTTATACCCAATGTGCATAACGAGCCTATTACAGTGCTTATGGCCGCGCCACGCACACCCCAACCGGCAAAGCTGCCAAAGCCTGTAATCAAAAAATAATTGCAGACTATATTCAGCACATTACCGATAATATTACTTTTCATGATAGAGCCTGTTTGACCGATACCCAGCAAAATTCCTTGTAAAATCAACGAAAAGGAGTTAATTAGTACAGCACCCACAGCGACATTGCCATAAGCCAGTGCCAATACCAAATAGTCACTTTGAGCGCCCATAAGCACAACAAGCTGCTCAAAGAAGCAAAAAAACAGCAAATGCAGGACAACCAGCAATACACTGCTTATTGTAAAACTTTGGCGCAAAAGCACCTTTATGCCGGAATATTCGCCGGCACCAAACTTATTGGCCGCCAAAATCGTAATGGCTGAAGCCAGCGAACGTGCTACTGTCAAAAGCACCAGGCGCAGCGGCAAAAAGATACTTACTGCCGCAATCGCCTTGGCTCCTAATACACCCACCATTATTAAATCAGCTGCTGCTAAAATCGTCATAAAAATGCCCTCCAACGCAGCAGGGAGGGCAATTTTTAAATACTTATTGTTCACTTTCCTCTTCGTGATGGATGGCTGCCAGGGAAACTACCCTATCATCATCGTTCAACGTCATCAGCTTCACACCCTGAGTGTTACGGCTATACTGTGAAATTTCATCTACATCGGTGCGGATGATGAGGCCTGCAGCTGTAATCATCATAATTTCCTGTGCCGGGTTAATAACCTTCATGCCAATTACCAGACCTGTTTTTTCGGTAATCTTGATATTGATAATACCCTTGCCACCACGGGTCTGCTTACGGTATTCGCTGATAGCGGTTCGCTTGCCCATACCTAATTCGGTTGCAGTAAGCACCTCGTAATTTTCATCAGGCACACTATCCATTGCAACAACCTCATCGCCATAATTGAGCGCGATACCACGCACACCATGTGCCAAACGTCCCATAGTGCGCACATCCTGCTCGTCGAAGCGGATAGCGATGCCATTTCTGGTTGCCAGGATAATTTCACTGTCACCATCTGTCAGCTCTACACCAATCAAATCCTCGTTATCGTCAAGATTGATGGCTAATAAGCCATTTTTGCGTACATTCTCCAAGTCCTTAAGATTAATCTTCTTAACGGTACCTTTATTAGTAGCCATAAACATAAACTCTTCAGCCTTAAATTCCTTTACAGGAATAACAGCAGTAATCTTTTCACCCTGCATTAATGGCAGCAGATTAATAATTGCTGTACCCTTAGCTGTACGGCTTGCTTCAGGAATTTCGTAACCCTTTTGACGGTAAACACGGCCGCGGTTAGTGAAGAAAAGGATATTGTGATGCGTAGTAGACAGGAAAAGATGCTCTGCAGAGTCATCAACTTTTTTGCCACTGCCACCGGTTTTACCTACGCCGCCACGCTTTTGGTTGCGGAAATTATCCAGCGTCTGGCGCTTAATATAACCCTGGTGACTAATGGTAACAACGATGTCCTCCTCAGCAATCAGGTCTTCTATCTCCATATCAGAGCTTTCCATAGTGATCTGCGTGCGACGTTCATCGCCAAAACGCTTCTTCATCTCCTGCAGATCTTCCTTGATAATATTCATAACCTTGTGCTCATCAGCCAATACGCTTTCTAACCAATCAATGGTTTCCAGAAGGTCGACATATTCCTCGTCAATCTTCTTGCGCTCCAAACCAGTCAGACGCTGCAGGCGCATATCCAAAATAGCCTGTGCCTGGCGCTGGCTCAGCTTAAAGTTATCCATCAAGGCCGTGCGTGCAATATCAGCTGTGGCACTGCCGCGGATGGTGCTGATTACAGCATCGATGTTATCCAGCGCTATCTTTAAGCCCTCTAAGATATGTGCACGATCCTTGGCCTTGCCCAGTTCGTAGCGTGTACGCCTTGTAATAACGTCCTTTTGGTGCTCCAGATAATATTCCAATACCTGCTTAAGGTTTAAAATGCGCGGTTGGCCATTAACAAGTGCCAGCATAATAATGCCGAATGAGCTTTGCATAGCTGTGTGCTTATACAGCTGGTTCAGTACCACGTCTGGAACAGCGTCGCTTTTCAGCTCGACAACAATCTTCATGCCGTCCTTGAGACTAGAAAAATCGTCAACCTTGGTAATACCATCAATTACGCCATCTTTCGCCAAATTAGCGATGTCCTTAATCAAATTGGCCTTATTTACCTGGTAGGGGATTTCGGTAACAACAATTTGGTGCTTACCCTTATTGATAGGCACAATTTCAGCCTTAGCACGAATTTTTACCACACCACGCCCTGTATTGTAGGCACTGCTTATACCATCTCTACCTAAAATGCAGGCACCGGTAGGAAAGTCGGGTCCCTTAATAGCCGTCATAAGCTGCGGAATTTCTACATCGGGGTTATCTATAAGCATAACAAGGCCGTTGACAACCTCGCACAAATTATGCGGCGGAATATTGGTCGCCATACCTACTGCGATACCCGCACTACCGTTAATCAAAAGCGCAGGTACCTTAGACGGCAGTACGCTGGGCTCCTTTAAGGATTCATCATAGTTAGGTACAAAATCAACTGTATCCTTTTCTATATCCTCCAGCATAGCCTCGGCGATTTTGGCCATACGCACCTCGGTATAACGCATAGCAGCAGGACTGTCGCCGTCAATACTACCAAAGTTACCATGGCCGTCTACCATCAGATAGCGGGTAGAAAAATCCTGCGCCAGGCGCACGATGGCATCATAAACACTGCTGTCGCCATGAGGATGATATTTACCTAAAACATCACCGACGATGCGGGCGGATTTTTTATAAGGCTTCGTCGGAGTCATGCCTGCTTCCTGCATTGCGTACAAAATGCGGCGGTGCACAGGCTTCAAGCCATCGCGGACATCTGGAAGGGCACGTTGGATAATAACGCTCATAGCATAATCGATATAGGATTTTTGCATTTCCTCTTCGATATATACCGGTAAAACCTTACCACTAGTATTCTCTAAATCCACTTTATCACCTTTCCTTACAAAATTTTATTTAAACAATATATCATAAACCTGTTTACCAATCATCAGCGTAGTAACAATCAAAAACAGCGGACGCACATAAGCAGCACCTTTTTTTATTGCGATGCGTGTACCAAAAATAGCACCGACAATCATAGCAACGGCCATGATTATACCATAGGCCCACATAATTGTGCCGCTAATCGCAAAAGACATAAGCGCACCAAAGCCGCTAGCACAGTTGAGCGCCTTGGCATTACCTGCAGCTGTAACAAAGTCGAAGCCAAGATATAAAAAGCCGAAGATTAAAAATGAACCCGTACCGGGACCAAAAAAGCCGTCGTAAAAACCAATTGTCAGCGCCATAATAATAGAGCCAACAACAGCTTTTGTCCCCAGCTCAGTGGCTGCAGGTGTATCGCCCCAATCCTTGCGTCGATAGGTATAAACCGCAACAGCCACCAAAAGCACTACGATGATGTTCTTCATTAGCTTTTCCGGCAGCAGATAAACCACATAAGCACCCAAAGCCGAGCCTATAAAGGATAACGGCGTGAGCAGCAGTGCCAGTCTGCTGATCTTACCAGCACGCCAAAATGACAGCATACTGGTAAAGCTACCAATAGAAGCTGCCAGCTTATTAGTGCCTAAGGCAAAGGGGACAGGAAGTCCCACGCTCAAAAGCGACGGTGTTGAAATAAGACCGCCACCACCAACAGTAGAATCTATAAACGATGCTACAAAGCCTGCGACAAACAAAAAAACTGCTGTAGCAGGGTCCAAATTCACTAAAATATTTTCCATTAGATTCCCCTCATTTTCTCTTTGGCAAATTTTATATTTTCTCTCTAATCGTTTTCCTGCAAGTAGATATAAAGGCCAACAGCACCGCTGCTACATATGCAACAAATCTTTTTCTCAGATTGCTCATTGCTAATAGCGTAGGGGTAAAGCTGCTCTAATTTAGCATTATTCAGTGGCCAACGCACGCCTTTAAAATCCACCTGCGCTTCAGCTGTAAGCGGCAATAATGAGATAGCCACCGGCTTTTGCTTTAGCTCAAGCTCTGCTGCTTCACCTGCAGTCAACAATAGCATCATTTCCTTGGTATCTGCTAACAGTACCTGACAATGACGCTTTTTTTTAGCGCCTAAAAGCGTAAAAACATTGCTATACAGGTGATCAAAACGTCCACCCCAAATGCCGGTAGCAATAATATCTCCAGCAGGTAAATTTTGCAGCAATAACTGTAAATCGGTATCATCCTTAGCCGGATTGAAGCTGTGTACCTTTGAGCCCAATGCCGCAGCCTTGGCATAGACTGTCTGCGTTGAGCTGTCACAGTCGCCAAAAAGCTCCAGTGGCACCAGTCCTGCTGCAAGACAGGCGTCAACGCCGCGGTCAGCGCAGTAAAGAGCTTTATCTGCTGCCACCTGCTGCAGCCATGAAAGTTGCGGTGCACGTCCGCCGGCAACCAGCAGCAAGTCTGCAACAGTGAAAAATGGCTCGACATGTTTCACGTGAAACATCACCCGCAGCTTTAGCTGTGGCAGCACAAATAGCTTACTTTCCATTATTTTTTTGTTACAGCCACAGGCTTAATTACAATTTCACCGTTTTCCTTGAGTACCTTCCAAGTGCAATCACCATTTTTGTTTTTCAGCCATTCCATGCTGATTTCCAAAAGGAAACGGTTTAAACGCTCCTGTGCTTCTTCCGGCAGTAGCAATTCCTTTTTAGCTGGCGCTTTAGCACCCTTAATCCTACTTTGTTTAACTTTTTCATCTGCATACATGCCATTTTCAAAGGTTAACTCTTCGCTAAAGCCTTTCAGCATATCTGCATCAGACAATCCTTTACGAATCTTTGCCATAATAGCACCTCTTACAAATCCAGGTTACGAACCTTCTTAGCGTTATTTTCAATAAATTGACGACGTGGCTCAACCTTGTCGCCCATCAAAATTGAAAAAATACGGTCAGCCTCAGCCGCGTCCTCCAGATGTACCTGCAAAATAGTGCGGGCAGCAGGATCCATAGTAGTCTCCCACAGCTGTCCAGGATTCATCTCGCCCAGGCCTTTATAACGCTGGACGTAAGGATTGTTCTCGCGGCCGACCTCGTCTAAAATCTGCTGCAGTTCATCATCACTATAAGCGTAATAATGCTGCTTTTGATTTTTACGGATTAAATACAGCGGCGGCTGAGCAATAAAAACATGTCCTTCCTTGATCAACGGTTGCATATAGCGGTAGAAGAAGGTCAAAAGCAGTGTGCGGATATGTGCACCATCAACATCGGCATCGGTCATTATAATAATTTTGCCATAACGCGCTTTTTCCAGATTAAAATCATCGCCAATACCGCAGCCAAAGGCTGTAATCATATTGCGGATTTCCTCACTGCTCAACACCTTGTCCAGACGTGCTTTTTCTACATTCAAAATTTTACCGCGCAAGGGAAGAATTGCCTGAAAATCGCTATTGCGCCCCTGCTTGGCACTGCCACCTGCAGAATCGCCCTCGACCAGGTAAATTTCAGTATCATCAACATTACGGCTCTTGCAATCAGCCAGCTTACCAGGCAAGCCGCCCAAATCCATGGCGTTCTTGCGGCGCGTCAGCTCGCGTGCCTTACGGGCAGCCAGACGGGCGCGGGCAGCGATAATGGCCTTTTCCACCAGCTTTTTAGCAACCTGCGGGTTTTCCTCCATAAACTCAGCCAACGTATCACCCACCAGGTTGTCTACAATAGGCATGACATCGCTGTTACCCAGCTTAATCTTCGTCTGACTTTCGAACTGCGGATTTTGTACTTTCAGGCTTAATACTGCCGTCAGGCCCTCGCGCACATCCTCACCGCTCAGTGCGTCCTCACTATCCTTTAGAATATTATTCTTACGCGCATAGGCATTAATAGTACGGGTCAGAGCCTTACGGAAGCCGCTTAAATGCGTGCCACCCTCCTCAGTGTTAATATTATTGACATAAGTGAAAATGTTCTCGCTATAGGTATCGCAATATTGCATTGCAACCTCCACGATAACAGTATTCTTTTCACCCTCCAGATAAATAGGCTTAGAATTGATTTTATCCTTATCCTTATCCAGAAATTCCACATACTCAACAATGCCGCCGGCAAAATGAAAGCTTTCACTTCTGTCTTCCACGCGTTCATCTGTTAAAGAAATAGTAATGCCCTTGTTCAAAAAGGCCAGCTCGCGGATACGCAACCGCAGGGTATCATAGCTATATTCTGTTTCGGTAAAAATGCTGGCATCAGGCTTGAAGTGTACAGTAGTACCGGTTTCGTCGCAATCGCCTTTCTCGTAAAGCTTCTTCGAGGTTTTTCCTTGCTTAAATTCAATACCGTAGCGCTTGCCTGCGCGGCGCACCTCAACCTCCATGTGCTCACTCAACGCATTAACACAGGTAACACCAACACCATGCAGACCGCCGGAAACCTTATAG
>CAVAHH010000096.1:6246-7033 GCA_963588395.1 bacterium | reverse complement strand
CCGCAGCAGATAACCAGTCTGCCGTAGATATCCATGTATTACAGGGTGAAAGACCAATGGCTGCTGATAACAAGACCCTGGGTCGCTTCGAGCTGGGCGGTATCCCCGCTGCTCCGCGTGGAGTACCTAAAATTGAGGTTTCCTTCGATATTGATGCCAATGGCATTGTAAACGTAAGCGCTAAAGACCTTGGCACCGGCAAGGAGCAAAAGATCACTATCACCTCCTCCGGCACCCTGGATAAGGACGAGGTAGAAAGAATGGTTAAGGAAGCCGAAGCTAACGCAGAAGCCGACAAGAAACGCAAGGAAGGCGTCGAGGTTCGCAACCAGGCCGACAACATGTGCTACCAGGCCGAAAAGACCATGAAGGACATGGAAGGCAAGGGCAAGGACGATCTGATCGCCAAGGTAAAGGCCGCAGTTGACACCTTAAAGGAAACCCTGAAGGGTGACGACCTCGAAAAGATCAAAGCCGATACCGAAGCACTGACCAAGCCGCTGTATGAGCTGAGCGCAGAGCTGTACAAGGAAACCGAAGCACAAAAGGGTGCTGAGGGCGCCCAGGGTGCGGCAGGTGCTTCCAAGAAGGCTGACGATGATGTTGTTGACGCGGAAGTAGTCGACGACGACAAGAAATAATAAGTCTGGCGATAAGGCACCATCTGCGTTGTTGGAGCTCCTAGACGTACTAAAAGTACGCCGTCGTCGCTCCGCCTAGCATCTGGTACCTTCTAGCCAGCCTTTGCGAAGAATAATACAATAATATTTTTAGTGCCCATCTGCTG
>CAVAHH010000096.1:0-6236 GCA_963588395.1 bacterium | reverse complement strand
GCGCTAGCTGCCATGCATGTGGGCACTATATGCTTAAAGATTTATCTGGAAGATTTTAGGAGGCGCCTGTTTTGGCTAAGAGAGATTATTATGAGGTTTTGGGCGTCAGCAAGAGCGCGTCCCAGGACGAAATAAAAAAAGCATTCCGCAAACTGGCACTAAAATATCATCCTGACCGCAACAAGGGCAACGAAGAAGCCATGAACAAGTTCAAGGAGGCCAACGAAGCCTACAGCGTGCTGTCGGACGAGCAGAAGCGTGCGCAGTACGACCAGCTTGGCCCTGATGCCTTCGAGCAGGCGCAGACAGCCGGCGGTGCCGGTGGCAACCCGTTTGGTGGTGGCTTTGGCGGCTTCGGCGGCAGCGGCATGGAGGATATCTTTGATATGTTCTTTGGTGGCCAGGGTCGTGGCCGTTCAAGGGGCGAGGCCGGACCGCAGCGTGGTGCGGATTTGCGCTTTGATATGGAAATTACCTTTGAGGAGGCTGCCTTTGGCGTCGAAAAGGAAATCAACCTTTACCGCGACGAGACCTGCAGCCATTGCCACGGCGAGGGTGCCGAGCCCGGCTCCAAGGTAGAAACCTGCTCCGAGTGTCACGGCAGCGGCTACGTGCGCTTCACGCAAAATACCATGTTCGGCCAGATGGTGAACGAGCGTCCCTGCTCCAAGTGCCATGGTGAGGGCAAAATCGTGACCAGCCCCTGCAAGGAATGTCATGGTAAGGGCACGGTGAAAAAGAACAAACGCCTGAAGGTAAAAATCCCGGCTGGCGTGGATAACGGCTCGCGCCTGCGTGTGAGCGGCGAGGGCGAGGCTGGTGCTAAGGGCGGACCGAGCGGTGATTTGTACGTTTATCTGTACGTAAAGCCGCACAAGTTCTTTGAGCGCGATGGCACTAACGTTCATTGCGAGGTTCCCATCAACATCGTGCAGGCAACCTTGGGCGACGAAATCAAGGTGCCTACGTTAGACGGCCAGGTAACCATGAAGGTTCCCGAGGGTACACAGCCCGGCAGGGTGCTGCGCCTGAAGGAAAAGGGCATCCCCAGTCTGCGCGGCGGTTTGCGTGGCGATCAGCTGGTACACATCAAGGTTGTCGTGCCCACCAAGCTCAGCGAAAAGCAGAAGGAAGCACTGCGTGCCTTCGGCGAAATCAGCAAGGATAACATTAATCCTGAAGAAAAAAGCTTTTTGAACAAGATTAAGAATCTCTTCAAATAAAAAGTGTAAAAAGCTTGACACTATGCTTATATTGTGTTATCATATCTAGGTAACAAAGCAGAAGCCACTCGCTTCTCACCTTGCAGCATAGGCTCGACAGGGTTGGATATGATATTTTTGCGGGTGGATTTTAATCTGCCCGCTTTTATTTTTTCGCAAGGCCTCTGGCCCTGCCTAGTGACCTTGGAGGTGAATTGTTATAAGTAAAGATAGCTTGCGCATCAACGAAGAAATTCGTGCGCGTGAAGTGCGTGTTATTGCCAATGGGGGCGAACAGCTTGGCATTATGTCCAGCCGTGACGCTCTGAAGCTTGCAGCTGAAAATCATCTGGACTTAGTCGAAATTGCTCCGACAGCAAAACCGCCTGTGTGCCGGATTATGGATTATGGCAAGTATCGTTACGAGCAGCAAAAACGCGAAAAGGAAGCTCGTAAGAAACAAAAAACCTTCGATATTAAAGAAGTTAAGCTGCGTCCCGGTATCGAGGACCATGACTTCAACGTTAAGTACAAGAATGCTGTACGCTTCCTGGAGGATGGCGACAAGGTAAAGGTTACCATCATGTTCCGTGGACGCGAGCTCAGTCATCCCGAGCTTGGCGAGGTGCTGCTGAATCGTATGGCACAGCAGCTGAAAGAAATTGCCGTAGTTGAAAGAGTTCCAAAATTAGAAGGCAAAAACATGATTATGATTGTTGCGCCTAAACCTGCTAAATAATCGAGGAGGAATTACCATGCCGAAAATGAAAACCCGTAGAGCTGCTGCAAAGCGCTTCAAGAAAACCGCTTCTGGTGAATTCAAACATTTTAAAAACTTTAAGAGCCACATTCTCGAACATAAATCTCCTGCACGTAAGAGAAACCTGCGTAAAGCAGCTCTGGTTCACAAGACTGATAAAGAACATGTAGCAAAAATGCTGCCGTACGCATAAGCAGTAAGAGATTAGAGGAGGATATTAACAATGGCAAGAGTTAAAGTTGGCGTTACCGCTCATCGTCGTCATAAACACATTCTGAAATTAGCTAAAGGCTACTATGGCTCCCGCAGCAAACAATTCAAAAAAGCTAACGAAGTCGTAATGAAGGGCCTGTTCTATGCTCGTCGCGACCGTCGTGCTAAAAAGCGCGAGTTCCGTCGTTTGTGGATTGCACGTATCAACGCTGCAACCCGCGCTAACGGCATGAGCTACAGCCGTTTCATCTGCGGCCTGACCAAGGCTGGTATCGAAATGAACCGCAAGGTTCTGGCTGATATGGCTATCTATGATGCAGCTGCCTTCGCTAAGCTGGTAGAAGCTGCTAAGGCTGCTCTGTAAGATTAAAAAAACAACCGGCGCCCGGCGTTGGTTAAGAGCCTGCTCCCACGCTGGGGCAGGCTTTCTTTTATCGTTTTTTGTAGATTGTTTATGATGAGAGGGAAATTAAATGCTTGTTGTACTCAGTAAGGCTGCGTCCTTTGTACTCATCATCCTGATTGGCTACGTGCTGAAGCGTAAGGGCTTTTTTACGCCGACGGATTACCAGCTGGTGAGCAAAATCGTGCTTAACGTGACGCTTCCTGCGGCCGTAATCAGCAGCTTTGCCCATTTCCAGATGGATTTTTCGCTGATTATCGCTGTGCTTTTGGGTCTTTTGGGCAACTGCCTGATGATTGTGCTGGCACTGCTCTTGACGCGGCGCGAGACCATAGCGGCCAAGATTTTTTATATTTTCAGCTTGGCAGGCTACAACATAGGCTGCTTCAGCCTGCCCTTCGCGCAGGCCTTTTTGACGCCTTTTGCCGTAGTGGCGCTGTGCATGTTCGACGTGGGCAATTCCATTATGTGCACAGGCATGACCTACGCGCTCACGGCCTCGTGCATCGGCTACGCTGACGGACGCAAGGATAAATTCAGCTTTAGGAATATCGGCGTCAAGCTGTTGCATTCCGCACCCTTTGTTATTTATATAACGATGCTGGTGCTGTCGGTGGCAGGGGTGCACTTCCCCAAACCTGTGTATACGTTTACGGATATCGTGGGCGCTGCCAACCCCTTTTTGAGCATGTTCATGATTGGCATGATGTTTGAAATCAAGCTGGATAAAAGGGCCATGGGCTATGTGCGTGAGCTGTTTTGCGTGCGTTACGTGTGCTCGCTGGCGGCTGCGGCGGCCATGCTATATTTTGCACCCTTTACGCATGAGGTAAACGCGGTCATCGCGCTGGCAGTTATGGCACCGTGTACGATCATCGGCCCGATTTTTGTAGAAAAGCTGGGAGGCAATGTGCAGCTGGCAAGCCTGTTTAATTCTATGACGATTATCACCAGCGTGGTGCTGTTTACAGCGTTCTTTTTGCTGGTGCGTGTATAAGGAGATAGCAATGGAAATTACTGCTTTACAAAACCCAGTAGTGAAGGCGGCCGCCGCGCTCAAGCAAAAAAAATACCGCAGGGAGCAGGGGCTGTTTTTGGCAGAGGGCCTGCGCACAGTGGAAGAGGCTGTGAGCTATGGCGTGGTGCAGGAGATTTTTTATACCGCGGTAGAGGATGATAGGACGCGCGCCGTGCTGGAAGCTGCAGCTGCGCGCCAGGTGCCGCTGTATTGCGTTAGCAGCGCGGTGATGAAAAAACTGGCAGATACCGAAACGCCGCAGGGGATAATCGCTGTTTGCGCCATGCAGAGCGCGCCGCTGGAAATGCTTTTGGCGACAGGAAGGCTGCTTTTGGTGCTGGATAGGATTGGCGACCCGGGCAATTTGGGCACGATGCTGCGCACGGCGGACGCCGCAGGCGTTGGCGGATTGGTGCTCTTAAAGGGCTGCGCCGATATTTTTGCCCCCAAAACTGTACGCGCCTCCATGGGATCGCTGTTTCATGTGCCTGTGGTGTGCGACGTGGACGAGGCTGCGCTGGTGCAAAGCGCCAAGCAGGCCGGCTACAGCCTTTTGGTTACCTGCTTAGACGGTGCGGACAGTCTTTATAAGGCTGACCTTGGCGGACGCTTGGCCTTTGTCATGGGCAACGAGGCTAACGGTGTGAGCAGCTCCTTGATTGCAGCTGCTGATAAGCGTGTGTATATCCCCATGCAGGGACGGGCCGAATCGTTGAATGTGGCGATGGCGGCAGGCATTGTGCTCTTTGAGGCACTGCGCCAGAGGTTGGGGTAAGCGAGCTTATAGATGAGCACCTAACCTTAAGTCTCCCCTTGGGGGGAGGTGCTGAGTGTAGCGAAGCGGAGAGTGGTTTGCAATATAGCGCTCGGTCATCGTAGGTGACCAGTTATTTTCTAAATTTCTCTAAAAAAGATGTTGACAAACGCTTTAATTTTAGTTATAATAACTACGTTGTCTACGGATGGGTTCCCGAGTGGTTAAAGGGAGCAGACTGTAAATCTGCCGCGTTTCGCTTCGTTGGTTCGAATCCAACCCCATCCACCAACAATTCATCGCGGGGTGGAGCAGTTGGTAGCTCGTCGGGCTCATAACCCGAAGGTCGGTGGTTCAAGTCCGCCCCCCGCAACCAATTAAATATGCTGATGTAGCTCAGTCGGCAGAGCGTATCCTTGGTAAGGATAAGGTCACCAGTTCAATCCTGGTCATCAGCTCCACTTTTTGGCGGCGTAGCTCAGTTGGCTAGAGCATGCGGTTCATACCCGCAGTGTCCGCGGTTCGAATCCGTGCGCCGCCACCAACCTTAAGATTAAGCCTCATTTTAATGAGGTTTTTTTGTTATATTTACGCACTGGTGGCAGGATTTTACTACTCTAGGGCGAATTATAATCAGTGGGTTAAATTTACCTTTTTTACTATGTTGATGTATTGATTGGAGGAAATTCACAATGGCAAAAGCTAAATATGAAAGAACTAAACCGCATCTGAATATCGGCACCATCGGTCACGTTGACCATGGCAAGACCACTCTGACCGCTGCAATCACCAAGGTTCTGGCTGCAAAGGGCGGCGCAGAATTCATGGACTACTCCATGATCGATAAAGCTCCGGAAGAGCGCGAGCGCGGCATCACCATTAACACCGCACACGTTGAATATGAAACCGCAACCCGTCACTATGCACACGTTGACTGCCCGGGCCATGCTGACTATGTAAAGAACATGATCACCGGCGCTGCTCAGATGGACGGCGCAATCCTGGTAGTATCCGCTGCTGACGGCCCGATGCCTCAGACCCGTGAGCACATCCTGCTGGCCCGCCAAGTAGGCGTACCTGCAATGGTAGTATTCCTGAACAAGGTAGATATGGTTGACGACGAAGAGCTGCTGGAACTGGTAGAAATGGAAGTTCGCGAACTGCTGAGCTCCTATGACTTCCCCGGCGACGACATTCCCGTTGTTGCAGGCTCCGCTCTGAAGGCTCTGGAAGGCGACCCCGCTTACGAAGCAAAGATCATGGAACTGATGGACGCAGTAGACAGCTACATTCCGCTGCCTGAGCGTGCAACCGACAAACCGTTCCTGATGCCTGTCGAGGACGTATTCACCATCACCGGCCGCGGCACTGTAGCAACCGGTCGTGTAGAGCGTGGTACCGTTAAGGTTGGCGACACCGTAGAAATCGTTGGTATGAAGGAAGAAAAGAAATCTACTGTAGTAACCGGCGTAGAAATGTTCCGCAAACTGCTGGACGAAGCAGTAGCTGGCGATAACATCGGCTGCCTGCTGCGTGGTGTTGACCGCAAGGAAATCGAGCGCGGCCAAGTACTGGCTAAACCGAACAGCATCCATCCGCACACCAAATTCAAAGGCGAAGTATACGTACTGACCAAAGAAGAAGGCGGCCGTCATACTCCGTTCTTCAACGGCTATCGTCCGCAATTCTATTTCCGTACCACTGACGTAACCGGCGTAACCGAACTGCCCGAAGGCGTAGAGATGGTAATGCCTGGCGATAACGTAACCATGGAAGTAGAACTGATCACCCCGATCGCTATCGAAAAAGGTCTGCGCTTCGCTATCCGTGAAGGCGGCCGTACCGTTGGCGCCGGCGTTGTTTCCGAAGTAGAAGAGAAATAATTT
>CAVAHH010000095.1:2076-7062 GCA_963588395.1 bacterium | reverse complement strand
TTGCTGACCTGCGTGGCCTGACCCCGAAAGAAAAAGCTCCGATCATCATCGATCAGATTGCTAACCCGAAATATCAGCCTTGGCTGTATGATTACTTCAAACGTGCTTGCGAAGCTTGCGGCAACAGCCAAACCCCGCACATCCTGTCAGAAGCATTCGACTGCTACAAGCTGTTTGCTGAAACCGGTTCCATGGAAGGCATGGTTGAAGGTAAATAATAAAAAACTTTGCAAATACCCCTTGTGAAGTTTTGCAAAATAGGTTAAACTATGTAAGGTGCTTGCCGATAGGTGACAGTCCTGTCGGCAAGCCAATATAAAACTGCGGGGCACCTACCCGAGGCCTTGCAAAACAGTTTGGCTGCTAAGTCCTAACCCGGGATATAGCGGCAGTAATAAGCTGATAAAGCCTTACCCCAAGGCTTTGCAGTGTTAATCCAGCTGACGAAGTCTCACCCAAGACTTTGCCATATATAGCCGCCATAGGCGGAACACTCTCACCATCATTTCGGAACCGTCCAATCCGAAATATGAAACACAAATATTTTAAGGAGGATTTGAGAATGGCATTTGAAGAAATTAAAGCCGGTTTAGAGAAATATCATGCTGAAGTTGAAGCTAAACTGGTGAAAAACCCTGAACGCGCAAACCTGGTTCCTAACAGACTGTACACCCCGGTAGATCTTGGTGAAAACTTTGACTACATGACTAAGCTGGGCTTCCCCGGTGAATATCCTTACACCCGTGGTGTTCAACCCACCATGTACCGTGGCCGTTTCTGGACCATGCGTATGTATGCTGGTTTCTCCACCGCTGAAGAATCCAACAAACGTTATCGTTACCTGCTGGCTAACGGCGGTAGCGGCCTGTCCTGCGCATTCGACCTGCCGACCCAGATCGGTTATGATTCCACCGATCCGATGGCTGAAGGCGAAGTTGGTAAAGTAGGCGTTGCTATCGACTCCCTGGCTGACATGGAAATCCTGTTTGACCAGATTTCTTTGGATAAAGTATCCACTTCTATGACCATTAACGCTCCTGCTTCCGTACTGCTGGCTATGTACATTGCAGTAGCTGAAAAGCAAGGCGTTTCCGCTGACAAACTGCGTGGTACTATTCAGAACGATATTCTGAAAGAGTATGCTGCTCGCGGCACCTACATTTTCCCGCCGAAACCGTCCATGCGTTTGATCACCAACATTTTTGAATATTGCTCCAAGAACGTACCGCTGTGGAACACCATTTCCATTTCCGGTTACCATATCCGTGAAGCTGGTTCCACCGCTTCTCAGGAAATCGCATTCACCATTGCTGATGGTATCGCTTATGTTGAAGCTGCTATCAAAGCTGGTCTGGACGTTGACGCATTTGCAGGCCGTCTGTCCTTCTTCTGGAATGCTCACAACAACGTACTGGAAGAGGTTGCTAAATTCCGTGCTTCCCGTCGTGTATGGGCTAAGGTTATGAAAGAGCGTTTTGGCGCTAAGAAACCGAAATCCATGATGCTGCGTGTACATACCCAAACCGCTGGCTCCATGCTGACTGCTCAACAACCGAACAACAACATCGTTCGTGTTGCTCTGCAAACTGCTGCTGCTGTAATGGGTGGTACCCAATCCCTGCACACTAACTCCAAGGACGAAGCTTTGGCACTGCCGACCACTGAGTCTGTAACCATCGCTCTGCGTACCCAACAAATCGTTGCTTACGAATCCGGCCTGGCTGACACCGTTGATCCGTTGGGTGGTTCCTACTATGTAGAAGCTTTGACCGATAAGATCGAAGCTGAAGCTTGGGAATACATTAAGAAGATCGACGAAATCGGTGGCGCTCCGGAAGCTATTGCTAAAGGCTACATCCAAAAAGAAATTCAGGATTCCGCTTACAAATGGCAGATGGAAATCGAAAAAGGCGACCGTATCATCGTTGGCGTTAACAAGTTCACTCAAGAAGAAGAAGCTCCGAAAAACCTGCTGCGCGTAGACGGTTCTGTTGGCAAGTTGCAAGCTGAAAAGATTGCTGCTCTGAAAGCTCGCCGTGACAATGCTGCTGTAGAAGCTGCTCTGAAAGCTCTGGAAGCTGGTTGCGCAGATGAGAATGTAAACCTGATGCCTCTGATTCTGGATGCAGTTCGTGCATACGCAACCGAAGGCGAAATCTGCGGCGTTATGAGAAAAGTATTCGGTGAATACCAACCTCATACCACTCTCTAATTTGTGAACACAACTGATATACGGAGGTAAACTATAATGGCAAACGTTAAAGTTTTAGTTGCTAAACCGGGTCTGGATGGTCATGACCGTGGTGCTAAAGTTGTAGCTCGTGCTCTGCGCGACGCTGGTTTTGAAGTTATTTATACCGGTATTCGTCTGACTCCGGAACAAATCGCTGAAGCTGCTCTGCAAGACGACGTAAACGTTGTTGCTCTGTCCCTGCTGTCCGGCGCTCACAACACCCTTTTCCCGAAAGTAGTTGAACTGCTGAAGGAAAAAGGCATGACTGACGTTCTGGTAATCGGCGGCGGCGTTATTCCTGACGCTGACATCCCTGGCCTGAAGGCTGCTGGCATTGCTGAAGTATTCACTCCTGGCACCCCGACCAGCAAGATTGTTGACTTCATCAACGCAAACGTAAAATAATTTAATCCCATATAGAGCAGGCCGGGCTTGTCCCGGCTTGCCTTATAAAATATTCACTATCCAAAACAAGGCGGTGTGAATTATGGAAATAGTAGATAAATTATTAAATCATTCTCGTCTTGCATTATCTAAATCAATAACTGCTGTTGAAAATGAATATGATGATGCTGTCAAAATAATGACGGAGATTTATCCGCACACTGGTAATGCATATGTAATTGGTATCACCGGCCCTCCGGGTGCTGGTAAGAGTACCTTAACAGATAAATTGGCCAAGGAATACCGTAAACGCGGCAAAACCGTCGGTATTGTGGCAATTGACCCAACTAGCCCGTATTCTGGCGGCGCTATCTTAGGTGACCGTATCAGAATGATGGACCTGACCGCAGACGAAGGTATCTTCGTTCGCTCTATGGCAACTCGCGGCAGTCTTGGCGGCCTGTCCCAAAAAGCAGGTGACGCTGTCAAATTGATGGATGCTTTTGGCATGGATGTTATTATCGTCGAAACCGTAGGCGTAGGACAATCTGAGGTTGATATTGTTAAGACCGCAGATACAACCATGGTAGTTGTAATTCCTGGCATGGGTGACGATATCCAGGCAATTAAAGCAGGTATACTTGAAATCGGTGACCTGTTCACGATCAATAAAGCTGACCGTGAAGGTACAGACAAGCTCAACATTGAGATTGAAATGATGCTCGAATTAAATCCCGAACATGTTGGCTGGCGTCCTCCGATTAACAGGACCATTGCCAGCAAGGGTGAAGGTATAGAGGCTGTTGTGGACTCTATTGAGGCTCACAAGGCATATTTGATTGAGAGTGGTAAGTTAAACGACATCCGTAAAGCTCGTATTAAAAACGAGGTTACCGCTATGCTTAATGACCATGTAAATCGCTACATCGACAAGAACGTTATTCAAACCGAGGATTTTGACAACTTGGTTGTTAAAATGCAGTCCCGCGAGATTGAACCGTACTCTGTCGTTGATGATATTGTTGGTAAAGTTTTAAAATAAACTACCATAAAAACAATTTTAGGAGGAATTTATTATGGCATTCAAAACTATTTGTGTTGACCATGTAGGTATCGCTTGCGCTGGTACCCTGGAAGAAGCTGCAAAAATTTATACTGAGGTTCTGGGCCTGAAGGCTACCGGTACTGAAGAAGTTAAAGAACAAGGTGTTGCTACCGTATTTGTTCCCTGCGGCGAAACCCTGATTGAGCTCCTGGTTGATATTACTGAAAACAATGATGGCCCTATCGGCAAATACATTGCTAAAAACGGCCCTGGCATCCAACATATGGCTCTGCGCGTTGACGACATCAAAGCTGCTATCGCTGACCTGACTGAAGCTGGCGTTCGCATGATTGATAAAGCTCCCCGCAATGGCGCTGGTCAAATGAAGATTGCTTTCGTTCATCCGAAATCTGCTGGCCTGCTGCTCGAGCTGTGCCAACCCGCTTCTACCTACAAAGACTAATTTCTTAGTTGCGTAGATTTTAGCGCATAAGGTCCCAAAATTTAAGCTACATAATGCTGGAGATATACAGGTGATATATCTTCAGCATCTGTGTATAAATTTGTTCTCCCAATAATGATGGAGGTGTAAGATTTGTCTACTCAAGAAAAAATTGAGAAAATGCTCAAAAAGTCCGAAGTAATTCTGGCTGCTGGCGGCGAAAAACGTGTTGCTAAACAACATGAATCCGGCAAAATGACTGCTCGTGAAAGAATCGCTGCACTCCTCGATGAAGGTTCCTTCGTAGAACTGGATCGTTTTGTTCGTCATCGTTGCACTAACTTCGGTCAAGAAAAGAAAGAACTTCCGGGTGAAGGCGTAACCACTGGTTACGGCACTGTTGACGGCCGTCTTGTTTATGTATTCGCACAAGACTTCACCGTTGAAGGTGGTTCCCTTGGTGAAATGCATGCAGCTAAGATCGTTAAGGTTCAACGCCTGGCTCTGAAAATGGGCGCTCCGCTTGTTGGCCTGAATGATTCCGGCGGTGCTCGTATCCAAGAAGCTATCGACGCTCTGGCTGGCTATGGTAAGATCTTCTTCGAAAACACCATTGCTTCCGGCGTTGTTCCTCAAATCTCTGCAATCATGGGTCCTTCCGCTGGCGGCGCTGTATACAGCCCGGCACTGACCGACTTCATCTACATGGTAAAGAACACCTCCAAGATGTTCATTACCGGTCCTGCAGTAGTTAAATCCGTTACCGGCGAAGATGTAACCCAAGAACAACTGGGCGGCGCTATGACTCATAACTCCAAATCCGGTTGCGCTCACTTCGCTGCTGAAAACGACGAAGACTGCCTGCAACAAATCCGTTACCTG
>CAVAHH010000095.1:0-2066 GCA_963588395.1 bacterium | reverse complement strand
TTCCTGCCCTCCAACAATGTTGAAGGTGCTCCGATTGTTGAGACCGGTGACGACCCGATGCGTACTGACGACAGCCTGAACACCCTGCTGCCGGATAACTCCAACCAAGCTTACGATATGTATGATGTAATCAAATCTATTGTAGATAATGGCGAGTTCTATGAAAACCACAAATATTGGGCACAAAACATCATTACCTGCTTCGCTCGTATGGATGGCCAAACCGTTGGTATCATTGCAAACCAACCGAAGGTTATGGCAGGCTGCCTGGATATCAATGCTTCCGATAAATCCGCTCGTTTCATCCGCTTCTGCGATGCATTCGGTATTCCTCTGCTGAACCTGGTTGACGTTCCTGGCTTCCTGCCTGGCTGCAACCAAGAGTACGGCGGCATCATCCGTCATGGTGCTAAGATGCTGTATGCTTACTCTGAAGCAACTGTTCCTAAAATTACTCTGGTTACCCGTAAAGCTTACGGCGGTTCCTACCTGGCAATGTGCTCTCAAGATCTGGGCGCAGACCAAGTTATCGCATGGCCGACCGCTGAAATCGCAGTTATGGGTCCTGCTGGTGCTGCTAACATCATTTTCCGTAAAGATCCTGATGTTGAAGCTAAGACTAAAGAGTACATCGAGAACTTCGCTACTCCGTACCAAGCAGCAATGCGCGGCATGGTTGACATGGTTATCGAACCGAAAAACTCTCGTCCCACCATCATCAACGCTCTGCAAATGCTCGAAAGCAAACGCGAAACCCGTCCGGCAAAACGCCACGGCAACATTCCTTTGTAATTCACAAGCAATTGCTTAGTGCATAACCTATTTTAGATAAGATGAGGTGAAATAAATGGGTCCTGTTACTACTAATCCTTGGCTGATCGCTCTGATCAACATGACCATCGTATTCGGTGTACTGGTTGCTTTGGGCGTATTGATGAGCTTAATCCAAGTTATCGATCCCACTAAAAAAAAAGTTGCTAAACCGGCAGTAGCTCCTACCCCGGCAGCAGCTCCCGCTGCAGCTCCGGCTGCTCCGAAACAAGATAACAACGAGATCATCGCTGTTATCGCTGCAGCTGTAGCAGCTTGCGGCGTTTCCGCAGACCAAATCGCTTGCATCCGTCGTATCGACGCTAAGTCCACCTGGACTGCAAGTGGCCGTGTTGAAGCTATTAACGTTCGTAAAGAATGTTTCTAATGCCAATTGGTGGCAATTTAATCTAAAAACGAGATTTTAAGGAGGATTATATCCATGAAAAAGTATACTATCACCGTAAATGGTACCGCATACGAAGTTGAAGTTGAAGAAGCAGGCGTAGTTGCTTCCGCTCCGAAAGCTGCTGCTCCGAAAGCTGCTCCCGCTCCGGCTGCTGCTCCCGCTCCGAAAGCTGCTCCGGCTCCCGCTCCGGCTGCTGCTCCGGTTGCTGCTGGTGCAACCACCGTTTCCGCTCCTATGCCGGGCAAAGTTCTGTCCGTTAACGTAAAAGCTGGCGACGCTGTAAAAGCTGGCGACGTTCTGATGATTCTGGAAGCTATGAAAATGCAAAACGAAATCATGGCTCCGGCTGACGGCACTGTTTCCGACGTTCGCGTTTCCGCTGGTCAAACCGTTTCCACTGGCGACGTAATGATCGTTATGTAATTCTTAGCTGATAGTTCGCAATATCAGTTAAGGCTTTAAAATACCCTTGATCCTAGGAAGGCCCCATTCGCAAGGGGCCTTCCACAAATTGAAAATTGGGAGGATATTAAATGGAAGCATTTGTTGTTGCTTTGTCTTCTGTATGGGCAGACTCCGGCTTCTCCGCTCTGACCGGCGGTCATCTGATTATGATTGCTGTTGGTCTGATTCTGCTCTATCTGGCTATTGGTAAAGGTTTTGAGCCTTTGCTGCTTTCCCCGATCGCTTTTGGTTGTATTCTGGCTAACATTCCTAAAAATGGTTTTGAAGAACCTGGTGTTATGTCCGTTATTATGTATGGTATCAACCACGAAGTATTCCCTCCGTTGATTTTCTTGGGCGTAGGCGCAATGACCGACTTTGGTCCTCTGCTGGCTAACCCGAA